>JBIOJL010000015.1:0-30375 GCA_044450885.1 Tepidisphaerales bacterium | reverse complement strand
TTTGCCCGCTCGACTCCAGATTACTCGTGCCGACGTACACCTTGCCGTCATGAACGATCGGCGAGCCGTAGATCATGCCGGGGGCTTTCACGGCCGGGTCGGTCGCCAGGTTCACGGTCCAGAGCGGCTTGCCATCGGCCAGCCCGACCGCATGCACGACGCCCTTGAGGTCGCCGGCGTACACAGCAGTGCTCGCAACGGCCACGCCTGCGAACATCGGGGCCTTGGCATCATAAGCCCATTTCTCGCCGCCATCCTTGAGGTTCCACGCCCGGATCCTGCCGTCGGTGGCGGTGAAGATGGCCAGGTCGCCGGCCACGGTCACCGGCGAGAGCACTCCGCCGGGCACATCCTTCTGCCAGACCGGCGAGCCGTCGGCGAGCTTGACGGCGATCACCTGCCCCTTGGCCTGGGGGATGTCCTTGGGCTCGAAACGCACGCTGCTGCAGCCGACGAGGACCGTGTCGCCGGCGATGGTCGGTCCGCCCCAGGGGTTGTGCGGCAGGGCCACGCGCCATTTCACCTTGCCATCCGTCGTGCCCAGGGCGAACAGTGCGCGATCGCCCTGTTTTTCCACATCCAGATATGCCGAGGCGACGAGCACGCTGTCGCCGGCGACGCCGACGGCCGCGTCCACGTGCCACTGCTTCTGTCCGCCCTGGCCGTCGCCGGCCTGCCAGAGTTTCTTCGGCTGCGGGCGCACGAGGGCATCTTCGCTCGGCGGGATGGCGAAGTCGGGGTCCTTCTTCTTTTCCTCCTCGTACTTCTTCATCATGTCGGCCCAGAGCTTCTCGTTCCTGGTTTCGATTTCCTCGCTCGACATCTCCTTGCTGTCGACGGTGACTTTCTTGAGATCGACACAAATGACGCCGGCGTTGCCGCCGCCAATGAACACCTTGCCATCGGCGACCGTCGGGCCGCCTTCCAGGTGTACCAGCGCTCCGGGCACCGGGAACTGCCAGATGGGCGTGCCGTTGAGCTTGATGCAATGCAGCGAGCCTCCATCGGTCTGGTGCATGCCATCGCCGAAGATCATGCGGTCGCCCACCACGGCCGGGGCGCAGACCACGGGCTGCTTGAGGTAGGGCGCTTTCTTCGACCAGACCACGCGCGGATTAGCGGCCGGATCGAGCGACAGCGCGTGCAGCGCGGCCGTGTTGAAGGCGCCGAGGCCGGAGACGATCAGCTTATCCCCCGCAATCACCGGCGAGGCCAGATAGTGTTCCTGTCCCTCATACACCCAGAGTACCTTGCCGGCGGTCGGGCCCGGCTTCTTGTCGATGTTGCCCGTGCGCTCGGAGGAAGCGCGGTTGGTCGGCCAATCCGCTCCAAGCACAGTCCCAGCCAAGACGAAGCCAGCGGCAAGTGTCACCAAACTCCGATTCCAATATTTCATTTCAAGTATCCTTGTCTGTGGTATTTGCACAGAAGATCAAACACGAAGACACGAAGCCACGAAGCGGCTTCTGGCTAGTAGGGCATGACGGCGCGGTGCGGGGTGGATTATGAAACGGGAGTTTGATGTTCCAGATTTCGAATCTCAAACCACAAACTCCAAATCAGAGATCATGCAATCAACTCCGCCAACTGCCGGATGACCTTCCTTTGCTAACCAACGATCAAACACCAGACACCGCTTCGTGTCTTCGCGTCTTCGTGTTTAACCTCATTTTTTCACGCGCGCCGGCGAGCCCACCAGCACGCACGACTCCTGCCCTTCGTTGTTGAACCCCAGGTCGAGCACGCCGTCCTTGTTCATGTCGAAGGCCGCGATTCCGCGGGTGTTGAACACTCTCTGCGACAACCCGGCTTCGTCGGTGGTGTCGGTGAACGTGCCGTTGCCGTTGTTGCGGTAGATGCGGTTGTAGCCGCGCACGCAGCCGACGATCAGATCCTGCCTGCCGGTGCCGTAGAAGTTGGCGAACAAGGCGGAGGTTCCGATGCCGTTGAATTTCGCCAGGTCGCCGGACTGCGCGGTGACGTCGGCGAAGTGTCCCTTGCCGTCGCTGCGGTAGAGCTTGCACCCGCCGGCCTGGGGGACGAAAAGCCCGATGGTCTTGTCGCCGATGAAATCGCCGATGGCCGGGGCAATGTGCCCGGTCTTGAAGTTCAAGCCGTGGTCCTTGGACTCAACGAAACCCTGTGGGGTGTTGAGCAGGAGCATGCCGTTGCCGGCGCAGTAGATGATGTCCGGGCGGCCATCGCCGTTGAAGTCGGCCACCAGCAGCCGGTCGCCCTTGACGTTGCTGCCGAGGCCGGTCGGGCCGAGGCCGACCGCCACCGACACATCCTCGAACTGCTTGGCCGGCATCGCCTGTGGCGGCTTGGCGGCATAGTAGAACGCCCACTAGCCGTCGCCCTGGCAGACCTTCATCAGCAGCTTGTTCTTGCCGGGGCGGAGTTTGAGCGTGGGGGTGGCCTGGTCGGGCGCGCACGAGCGGCTGACTTTGTCGGAGACGATCCGCTCGCCGTTGAGCCAGACCGTCAGCGTGTCGTCACTGCCGAGGGACACCGGCAGGTTCACCGGGGTCTGCCCGTAGTCGAGTTCGCGGTAGAGATACACCACCGCCCGGGTGCGATGCTCGGGCTTGAAGAGCGCGGTTATGTCGTTCACCTGGGCTTCGGCGAAAGTGCCTTCTTTCCACGCGCACACTTCGCCGCCCTTGCCGGGGTAGGTCTTCTTGAGATCGATCTCGGTTTCGGGCGGGTAGGCGATGTCGAAGCCCTGGATGCCGTCGGCGTTGTCGAACGGGCCGATGTACTGCCACTTGGACACCTTTGGCGCTGTCGCGGTCGGTGTACCCGCGGTGCCCGGCGAACCCATGATGTTGCGGTAGAGCCGCAGGCCGAGGAATCCGTTGGCCAGCAGGATGTCGGGCTTGCCGTCGCCGTCGAAATCGGCCACGGCCGCGCCGGTCAGGTTCCAGTAGGGCTCCTGCGGCAGGACGGCGCTGTCGTCGCGCCACTGCCCGCCGCCGAGGTTGATGAGAAGCTTGGGACCGGTGGGCGTGGCCAGGAGAATGTCGGGCTTGCCGTCGCCGTTGAAGTCGGCAAAGCAGGCGGCCCGCGCGCCGCCGGTGTAAGGCAGGGTTGCCTCGTCCATCGCGGTGCCGTTGGCATTGGGCACGAGCAGCGCGACCTTCTCTTCGCCGTAGAGCAGCAGGGACTGCTGCCCGGTGCCGTTGACGTCGGCGGCCACGGCGCCCCAGGCGCCGGGGTCGGTGCGGGTGACCGCGCCGTAAAGAGCGAACGCGGGCATGCCGGTGACGCGGCGGAAGTCATCGCCGCCCCAGCCCAGGAAATCCCGCTTGGGGTCGTAGTCCTGGATCTTCATGCTGGCCTTCATGCGCTGCAGCCGGGCCTGGCGGAGCTGGATGGCGTTCTTGTCGCCATCGACCATGCCCACGGTGACGACTTCCTTGCCCGCGAGCATCTGGGTCACGAGGTCGGCCAGTTTCTCGGGCTTGCCGTAGAAGCTGCGCATGAGGTACGGCTCGCCGTGGCTCATGTTCCACCATTCGCCGCCGGGATAGGTCTGATACCAGTAGTTCTCGACGCAGGTCTCGGCGGCCGAGCCGTTGTGGAAGAACAGGGCGAGCTTGCCGGGCGCCACGGCGGCCATCGAGTATTGCGACTCGCGCGGGTGGAACCCGGCCTTGCCGATGTTGTGCTTGATCAGTTCGGTGGGGTGGACGCCCTTGATGTCCTTGACCTTGCGGTAGATGATCAGGTTGCGTTCGGTGTCGACTTTCTCAACCTTCACCAGGACGATGTTGGTCGACTCTAGGATGATCCGCCCCACGGAGTAGGGGGCTTCGACATACGCCAGGCTTTCGCGCGGCCAGAACAGCGACGCGCCCGCAAGAGCCAGTCCAAAGGCCAACTTCACCAATCTGCTCGTCTTCTTCATATTGCGACCTCGGTAAGCAATCCGTTGCTACACAGGACAGATTTCAAATCTGAAATTTCAAATTTCAAATTTCAAATCTGAAATCTCGACTCATTTTATCTCCGCCAGTCTCTTCTGCGCGGCGGAGTTCCACGGTCCCTGGGGGTTCTCGGCCAGGACTCGCTGGATCATTTCCTTGGCCTGCGGCGCCTGCTTCATCGCTTCCAGCGCCCGCGACGCCTCGATCCGCGCCGTGGCGGTCAATTCCGGATACTCGTGGCAGTACACTACGGTCAGGAACGCCTGCAGGGCCTCGGCGAACTTCTTCTGCTCCATGCGGCACAGGCCGATCTGGAGCTGTGCCCTGGCGGCCAGTTCGGTGCGATCCCGTTTGCTCAGTTCCTCGAAGTTGCGGATGGCCGGGTCGAACTGGCCCATTTTCTGCAGCGCGTAGCCGGCGTTGAATCGCGCTTCCAGGGCCCGCGGGCTTTGCGGGAACCGCTGCAGCAGCGCTTCGCAGGTCTGCCTGGCCGCGTCCCAACTGTTGGTCATGATGAGGGCCTGGGCAAGCTGGATCATCCCGCGGTCGCTGACGCCGGGAACGCCGTTGTATTGTGAGACGTCGCGGAAGCGCGTCATACGTTCCACCACCGAGGCCCAGTTCTTCTGCATCAGGTGACACTCGCCCGCCACCGCGATGGCCGCCGGGCGGTTGGGGTTCTCGCGGTTCTGGAGCATGGGGTCGACCAGTTGCAGCGCCTTGGCCGCCTCGCCCTTGCGGATGAGGCAGTCGGCGACCTTGAGCTTCCAGCGATCGGCGGCGTTGGGCGCGGGGTCGCGGGTCATCTGCTCATTGAGCAGCGGCAGCGCCTTGTCCCAGAGCTGGCGGCCCATGTAGAACTCGATCAGCTCCGCGCGGACTTCGTTGGCCGCCTGCGTGTCGCCGAGGTCGTCAAACAGCTTGCCGGCGAGTTGCAACATGCGGGTTTCGCCGGCCGTCAGCGGAAGCAGAGTGAGCTTGATTTCCGGCGCTCGCGGCGACGGCGGGGGCTGAAGGCTGGGTTTCTCGGCGGCGATGCGATTGGCGATCTTGGCAATCGCCTCCTGCTCCAGCTTGCCCTTGAGCGCCGCCAGGTCGATCTCGCCGATGCGACGCGCGGTTGTCGTCGCCTCGGCCAACACCCTGGCACGCTGCTCGGCGGGAGCATCGGCCTTTTCCATGTCGGCGGCCTTCTTGGCAAACTCCTCGCCCACGGCCCGCAGGGCCGCCAGGGATGTGTCGAACGCCTGCTGCGCCGGCGCAAGCTGTTGTGCGTTCCCGCGGGCGGCGACGACGGCCTGCCAGGCTGCGGCGGTCTTGATGGCCAGATCGTCGCGCCTCGCCTGCGCCAGCCGCCACGCGGCCTCGGCGCCTTCCGGGCGGGCGGCGAACTGTTTGCTGATCGACTCCAGAATCGCCAGCGCCTCCGGAGTCTTGCCGGCGGCTTTCAGCGCCATCGCATGGGCAAGCTGCAATTGCGCCAACATCTCCACGCGCGACGGGTCGGCCGCAAGCTGCGGCTCGTGGGCTTGCCTTGCCTGCTGCAGCAGGTTGACTGCTTCGGCGGCCCGGCCTTGCTTGAGCATGAACTGGCCCATCGTGGCCAGCGCCGCCGGCGCCAGGGGCGATGCCTTGAGCGGGTCCTGCGTGAAGCGCCCAAGCTGGCCGACGGCGTTGTTGACGTCGCCCAGTTCCGCCAGGAGTTTGGCATTCTCGAAAACCGCGGCGGCGAACGCCGGGTGCTTCGGGAACCGTCCAACCACCTTGTTGTATGCCTGTTGTGCTGATTCGTAGGCTTTGCGGCGCTCGGCCGCATCCGCCAGCACGCCCGCCTGCTTCTGGAACGCCATGCCCAGTTTCAGCAGGGCGTCGGGGGTTTGCGGCGAATTCTCGTTGGACGCCACGAACGAACCGAGGTGTTTGGTTGCTTCCTCAAGTTGCTCCAGCGCCCGGTTGATGGCGATGGCGTCGTCGGTGATCGGCGGCACGGACCGCAGGATCGCATCGCCCATCAGGTAGCTCGCCGCCGCCAGCGGCCCGACGCGCTCGGGCTCGGGGATGCCCTTCAGGGCCTCGATTGCCTTGGGCAGCTCGCCGAGATTGTAGTATGAACTGCCAAGCCCGAAGCGGCCGGCGCCGTTGCCCGGGTGTTCCGGGAAGCGCGTCACGAACACAGCGTAGCGTTTGGCGGCATCGGCAAACATCGCCCGCCTGGCCGGATCGGCCGGCGCGGCCGGCGACAGCACCGCCGCGTTATACGTGTTGTCCGCCTGGCGCAACAGCACCTCCGGCAGCAGCGGGCTCTGCGGGTAGGTGCCGGCGAACTTTGCGCACAGATCTTCCGATTCCTTGTACAGTCCCGCCAGACCCAGCACGATGGCCTGGCGCTGCAGGGCAATCTCGGCCTGCTCGGGCGAGCCTTCCAGTTGCGCCTTTCCGAACACACCGGATGCTTCCTTGTACTGCCTGAGCAACTCATGTGTGCGGGCCATGTCCAGCAGGATTTCGCCCTTGCGGGCTTTGATCTCGGGTGTATCGCCCTGGATGGCGGCCGCCTTCGCCGCGGCCCGGCGCAGGTGATCCAGCGCCACGGCATACGACTGATCGGCCGCTCTGGGGTCGGCCACGTTCGCCGCCGAAATCACGGCGCGGCTCTGCCAGAGCAGCGCCTGGTCGCCGACGGCCGGATCGTCCTGCAGGCCGTTGAGCGCGCGGAGCGCTTCCTGTCCCTGTTTGTTCTGGACGAAGCAGACGGCCTGGCGCATCCGCGTTTCGATGGCCTGCGGGCCCCGGGGGCTCGTCTGAAGATACTGGGCGAACCGCACGATCGCGTCGGGCAGCTTGCCCTGTTCCTGGAGTACGCAGGCGAGATCGAACATCGCCCGGGGTCCCCAGACCTGGCTCTCGCGCAGAGAGGTTTCGTACCGGAGCTTCTCCTCCGGCCGCATCCGGAAGGCCTCCGGGTTCTTAATCAGCGCGTCCACCGCGTGCTGTTCCGGGACGATCCCCGCGATGACCGCCTCCAACTGCATGGCGGCCTCGGGCCATTGCCCGTTCTTCGCGTGGATCGACGCCAGCAGGTAACGCGCCCGCAGCCCGATCGCCTGCTGGTTGAATGGCGCCAGGGCGGCAAGATGCCTGATGGCCGCCATGTCGTCGCCGAGTTGCACGTGCGCCAGCCCGGCCGTCAACGTGGCCAGCGAGCGCGACTGACCCGATGCCGGTGGTGGCGATTTCAGCACGCCGTCGAGCACCCCGATGGCTTCCTTCGGCCTGCCCATGCGGAGCAGCGCATCCGCCTGATCGCAACGAGCCCGCAGGCTCCACTCGAGATCGCCGGTCATGGCCGGCGGATTGCCGGCGGGCATCCGTGCCGCATAGAGGGCGGCCGACACGCCGAAGTTCTGCTGGGCCTGTTCCAGCAACGTCGTGCCATCGGTGCGGAGTTTCTGGGCCTCGGCGGCCGGCTTGTTGGCGGCCTGTTCCAGCAACCATGTGCCCGTTGTCTTCTGGGACAGCGCCAGCAGATAGAGCGCGGCCGGCCGCTCGGGCAGAGTCGCATCAGCCGCGGCCGGCGTTAGTGCTTCAATGATCGGCGCGAAATCCCGGTTGGGGAGTTCGAACAGGGCGACGGCCAGCGAATAGCGGACCGAGTTGATTTCTTTCCGCTGGGGGAATTCCCTGACGAACTGCCGGTACCGCTCGACCGCGGCACCGGGGTTCTTCTGGGTCAGGGCTTCCCCGGCACTCTTCAGCAGGGCCGCCGACTTCAGATCTTCCGGGGATGGGGCCGGCGGGGCAGGCTTTGGCGCCGGCACCGGCGCAGGTTGTGCTGCCGGCTTGGGTTGTACCGGCTGAGCCGCCACCGTGGGCGGGGCAGGCTTTGGCGCCGGCACCGGCGCAGGTTGTGCCGCCGGCTTGGGTTGTGTCGGCACCGGCTGCGTTGCCGGAGCGGGCTTTGCAGCCACTAGCGGCGCAGGCGGTGCCGCCGCTTGCTGGGCCAGAATTGTCAGACCACCTGGGGCTCCGCCCCACAAGGTGATCGCCACGGCCAAGGTCAGCCTAAACTGACCCCGGCCACGATCCCGACGAATCGATTCGTTCATGTCGTATGCCTCCGCATCATGCTGAGCACCTGTTCACACCTACGGGCTTTGTTAATTTTTGTTGAAAGCCTAACCCGTTCTGATTATGGAGTCTAGGCGAGCCTCGAACCCATTTCCTTCATACGGCAGTTCACACCAGACCCTTTCTAGGGTATCACTACCAACAACGTGATCCCTGCTATGGAACAAACTCACCTCGTCGGCGTTGTCCCGATCTTCGTAAATGCGGGCACGGCACTGTTGCCGGCCATTCTGGCGCCGCTGGCCGCCGTGGCGGCCAACATACTGCGGCCGCGAGAGTTAACGCGAATCCTGCGGCAGAACCCGCTGGTCGGGCTGGTTTTGCTGGTGATCCTGGCCGGTGCCGTCTGGGGCGGCATCTGGGTCTTCTCCGACAATACGCCGCGCGCCCGCGCCAAGGGCACTGATTCTCCAAGAATCGCCAAGACTGACTGGGCCGACTGGGCTATCAAGCGAATGAAGGCCGGCGCGACCAGTCGGCCCGCGAACAGCATTCAGGTTCAGACGCACGCCGGGCCGGTCTGTTTCAGATCGAACCAAAGCCGCACGGGCTGTGATGGCTCAGCAGCCCTCCTCAAACTGCAACCGGCCTGGGCGCATAACCCGGAGAAGGAGGCCATGTACCTCTCGTCTCCAACGGTTTACGGCGACAAGGTTTACGCGGCGTCATGCCTCATCGACATCGCCGGCAACTTCGGTACGCTGTACTGCCTGGACGCCCCGACCGGGCAGGAACTCTGGAAAACCGAGAAATTCGGCGATGCCGACCTCAAGGGCTTCTTCTCCTCGCCCGCAGTGACGGCCGACGGGAAGTTCGTCGTCGTCGGCCAAGGTCTGCACGATGACAAGGACAGTTTCCTGGTCTGTTTCAACGCCCTGACCGGCAAGGCCCATTGGCGGGTGCCGACCCCGCTGCACATTGAGAGTTCCCCGGCCATTTACGGCGATCTGGCCGTGGCCGGCGCCGGGGCGATCGAAGGCCCGGACCACAAAGCCACGTCCGATCCAGGGTTCGTATTGGCGGTGCGAATCTCGGACGGAAAACTGATGTGGCGGTATGCGGTGAACGACCCGGAGTCGTCGCCCGTCTTCGGGCCGGATGGCACGGTCTACGTCGGGTCTGGGTTCAATGGGGAAGCCGTTGTGGCTTTGCGAAGCGAGCCGGATGCCAAGGAGCGATTGATCTGGAGAACGCCCTCACCCTATCCCATGACCGGCGCTATTACGCTGGTGGATGACCTCGTCATCGCCGGCGGCGGCAACTGCGATTATGTGAACGCCGACCCGAAACCCGCCGGCGTGGTTCTGGCACTGGACGCCAAGACCGGGCACAAGCGGTGGGAGAAGACCATGCCCGATTCGGTGCTGGGTTCGATTGCCGCAATCGGCGGCAAGTTGATTTGCCCGCTAAGAAACGGTGAAGTTGTGGTGTTGAAACAGGCCGATGGGTCGGTACTCTGGAAGCAGTCGGTCAATGCGGACAACCCGGTTCTGGCCGGGGCGGCCGTGGCGGGCGACTATATATATGTAGTGAGCCGCGACGGAACCCTGGCGGTTCTCAAACTGTCGGACGGGTCGGTTATCGAGAAGGTTTTTCTGAATGATCCCAAGAATCCCGGCAAGCGCGGGTTGTCCCTGTCGTCGCCGACGATTGCAAACGGGCTGTTGTTCGTGGGTAGCGAGACAGGCGGAATCAGGGCGTTCTCGAGCGGAAAGGTGGGGCAATGAGCAGGCCGATGATTCAGGACTTGGCCGAGTGCCGTGACAAGTTGTCCGCCGGCGGCAAGGCGGTGAACCTGGGCATACTGATCCGGGCGGGGTTCCCGGTTCCGGGCGGGTTCGTGCTGACCACGGACGCGTATCGTGCCAGCCGCGGCGCGGACATTCGCGACCGGTCAAATCCTCTGGCACAAGAGATTTGCGCTCGCTGGCGGACGATCGGCGGGTCGGCCGTTGCGGTGAGGTCGAGCGCGACGGCCGAGGACATGGCCGAGGCGTCGATGGCCGGGCAGTACGAGACATTTCTGGATATCACTACCGAGGACGGGTTGCTGGACGCCGTGCAAAAGTGCTGGGCGTCGCTGGACAGCCCGCGCACGCGCACCTACCTGGCCGAGCATGGGATCGACATGGCGAAGGTCGCCATGGCGGTGGTCGTGCAGAAACTGGTGCCGGCCGACGTAGCGGGCGTCATGTTCACGGCCAATCCGCAAACGGGATCGAAAGCGGAGATGCTGATCGAGGCGAGCTGGGGACTGGGCGAGGCGGTGGTCAGCGGGCTGGTGCAGCCGGACGTGTTGCGGATCGACCGGGTCAGCGCCCGGGTGGTACGCGCGACCATCGCGGACAAGCAACTATGGATCCAGCCGGGCAAGCACGAGCAGCAGTTGGTGGATGAAGCCCGCCGCAAACTGGCGTGCCTGAAGTCGGCCGACGTGACCACGCTCTGGAAGATGGGGCTCAAGGCGGTTGAGCATTTCGGGGCCGAACAAGACCTGGAGTGGGCGATCTCCAATGGCGAATTGTATTTGTTGCAGTCGCGGCCGATCACCACGCTGGATCATGCGGAGGTTTACGAGCGGCTCCTGCAGTCCACGCGGTCGATGCTGCGCGAATCGCTGGAGGCCGGACGCGGGCCGTGGGTGGCACACAACATCGGCGAGACGCTCAAGCACCCGACGCCGCTGACCTGGAGCGTGATCCGTCGGTTCATGTCGGGCGATGGCGGGTTCGGGGCGATGTACAAGGAGATCGGTTTCGAGCCGTCCGAGCGGGTGCGCAAGGAGGGATTCCTGCTGCGCGTGGCCGGCCGCGCGTACATGGATGCCTCGCTGGCGGCGGAGATGTTCTTCGAGGAATACCCGTTTCGCTACGACGTGGAGTTGCTGCGGAGCAATCCCGATGCGGCGCAGTCGCCGCCGACGATCCCGGCCGGCACCCTGACGCAGCGGATGCGCATGGGACGGCGGCTGGCGGAGGTGAACCGTCGCGTGCGGGCGCTGGCGGGGGACTTCGATCGAAAGCTGACCGAGCGGATCATTCCCGAGTTTGAGCGCTATTGTGGTGAGGAGAAGAAGCGAGACATCAGTGCGCTGTCCCCGTATGAGTTGATCGATCTCTGGCGGCAGCGCGAGCACAGGGTGATGGACCAGTTCGCACCGCAATCGCTGATGCCGAGCATGGTCGCGGGGATGGCGCTGGCCGAGTTGCGGCAGACGCTGGATGAGAATTTCTGGGATGAGGACCCCGACCGGCTGGCGTCGATTCTGTCGGCCGCCCATCCGCCGGACAAGACGCTGGAGAGCAACGCGCAGTTGTGGGAGGTGGCGCAGGGCCGGCGGCCCGTCGAGCAATGGCTCGTGGCCAACGGGCACCGGGCGCCGGACGAGTTTGACCTGGCGACAGCGCGCTGGTGCGAGCGGCCGGACGAACTGCAGACGATGGCCGACCGGCTCAAGGCCGGGCCCAACCCGATGGCTTTGCACGAGCAGAACCTGGAGTGGACGAAGAAGAAGCTCGATGAACTGCGTGCGAAGCTGTCGCCGGTGGACGCCGCGGAACTCGACAGCCGGGTGGAACTGGCGAGGCGATACCTGGTCTTCCGGGAAACGGGCAAGCATTACCTGATGCTCGGTTACGAGCTTCTGCGCCATGTCGCGCTGGAGGCCGGGCGGCGGCTGGAGATCGGCGATGGCGTGTTCCAGCTCACGCAGGAAGAGTTGTTCGACGCGCTGCGGATCGGCTACGCGCCGATCCACCTGATCCACGAGCGGCAGAAAGTGTACGAAGCCGAGCAGCGCGTCTGGGTGCCGCAGGTGATCGACGTTGAGGCGATCGAGACGCTGGGCGAAGCGCCGCGAGTGGAGATGGCCGGGAGCCACAAGGCGTTTGCGGTGTCCAGCGGGGTGGCGACGGGCCCGGCGCGGATCGTGCGGTCGCCGCAGGAGGCCGGCGAATTGGGCAGCGGCTACGTGCTGGTCTGTCCGTCCACCGATCCTGGCTGGACGCCGCTGTTCGTGAACGCAGGCGGGCTGATTCTGGAATGCGGCGGAACGCTGTCGCATGGGGCCGTCGTGGCCCGCGAGATGAACATTCCGGCGGTGGTGCTGCCGGGGGCGACCTCGTTGTTCGCGGATGGAGAGTCAATAACCGTCGATGGACGCAACGGCGTCGTGAGCCGGCCGGCCGAGCAGGCCGCGGCGTCGGCGATCCTCGACTACCGCGCACCGGGCGGGCCGGGCGAGGCGGCGGAGGATCCCAAGGACACCAGCATCCCGCGCGAGCTGGTGCCGCCGCCCGCCGGGCGGCGCGAGCGGGCGGGAAACCGCATACGGAACATCGCGGCCATCTTCTGGGGCGTGTTCCTGGCGGCGGTGTTCCTGTTGCCGGATGCCTGGTTGTATCGGCCGATCTTCGCCTTGATGGATCTGTGTTTCTGGCCGCTGGTGAGGCACGCTGGCAAGCCGGGCGCGGTGGCGGTCGTTGCTGCCGCGTTGGCAGTTGCCGTCATGTTGACGCAGAGGCTGCTGACGGACAACAACCGGCTGCGCGTGGCCAAGGACCGCGATCGAATGCTCCAGAAGAAGGCGGTCGCCTTCCCCAAGGGCTCGCCGCGGCGGGCGGCCATGCTGGCGATCGGTGCGCCGGTGCAGATGCGGATCGTGGGGGCGTCGATGGTCCCGCTCGCCGTGCTGCTGGGGCCGATGGTGCTGTCGTTCGTGTGGTTCCCGCCGCGGGTGGATCCGGCCGCGTGGAACATGCCGCCGGGCGAGCCGGTGTATGTGAAGGCGATGGTCGACGCGAACTACGTGAAGCCGGTCGAACTGACTCCAGCGGCACCGTTGAAACTGGACCAGCAGTCGCCGGCCGCGCAGAAGATCGAGTTGGTGAAGGAGTTCCTGGAGAACACGCTGGCCGAGTTCTCGCGGCCGACCGACACGAGCAAGCTGCCGTGGGAAGTGCAGATGATGGCCGAGGCGACGCGGCACCAGACGCTGGAGGACCTGCGGGCATACCTGGATGCGGGCGTGCCGCCGCAGCAGTTGTCATGGACGATATCGACGAAGGATGCAAAGGCCGGACGCTACCCGATCAAGCTGAAGGCGGAGACTGGTGAAATGGTCGAAGCGGCGATCGTGCTCGGCGATGCCTGTCCGCCGGAAGAGACGACGATCACCCCGGCGGCCGGGCCGATCAAGTCGGTGAAAGTGGAATACACGCCACGAACGCACAGACAGACTTTCTGCTCGCCGCTTTCTTTCCTGGGCGAACGAGTTGCAGGCCCGGACAGATCAATTTGGGTGGCGTGTTGGATGGCGTGTGGGACCGCGTTGGCGCGCATGGACATCGGCTGGCTGGGCGTGTATCTCGTGGCCTACCTGCCCGCGATGTTCGTGAGCCGGCGCGTGCTGAAGGTTGTGTAGGGTCCGCACTGCGGACCGTTTCCTGTGAACCTCAAAGGAGTGGTCCGCAATGCGGACCCTACGTATGAAGATGCGATGGATACTCGGTGTTGTGTTGGCCCTGTGGCCGGTTTCCGTGTTCGCGGTGATCGAGGCCAAGCTGAAACTGTTTGACATCTCGTCGCCGATTGTGCGGCTGAAAGTAACCGAGACGACAGCAGCCAGCAAACTGATCGATGCCGAGGTGGTTGACGTCGTACTGGGTGAGTTCAGGCCCAAATCAGTCAAGGTGAAGATTGCCCAGCCCGAGGGGGCGTTTGAGCGTATCGGCAAGGGATCGGAACTGATGCTCTTCGTCAGCCGCCACGACAATGGCGAGATCGGCGTGATTCACGCCGCCGATATGTGGCTGGATGCTCGCCTCAGCCCGCGCAAGGTAGGCTGGATTGTGCAGCAGGAACGCGACGTGTTGTACAAGGATTTTCCCGGCACCACGGCCGCCCTGTCGCAACTGGCGGCCGATAGGAAGGCCGGCAAGAGCGGAATACTGGAGGAACTGCACGACAATCTGATCTTCATGGCCAAGCCCGTCGTGCTCGGCGTGGCCCCGGCCGGCACGACGGCGTTGTGGGCCGTGGATGCGGATGAAGCCGGCAAGTCGATCCTGCTTGCGGACACACCTGCCGGCGTCAGGGCGCTTAAGCAGGGGGAGGCGCTGTCCGATGTGACGGCAGCCTTGGGACTGTCCGATGTGAAGGGACTGGTGCAGGGAGTTCTCCACGCCGGCAAAGACGGCAAGCCCCGCGTCACGATCGGCGGGAAGGTTTATGTTTTCGACGGCAGGGCATTGGCTCTTGCCGCAGGCGAAGCCGTTGTCGACGTGCAGCCAAAGTCACCGGTCGACACCGCCACAGCGGGCCGTTTTGGGTTCGGCGGCGCGTTTGGGTCGATCGGCGTGAGCCTGGCGACGATTGCGTTTTACCCGGCCGAGGCCGATGCGAAGCCCGTGGATTTCATGCGTCTCACGGGCCAGACCGTGGCGATCTACGACAAGCAAGAAAAGGGCCTGAAGAACGCCGCAATCCGCACGCTGGACGTGAACGGCGACGGCCTGGACGACGCCCTGGTGATCGCGGACGATCTCGGTTTCCTGCTGGTCAATCGCGGATACGGCTGTTTTTTCCCGGCCGAGGTATCAGTAAGAAACCTGCGTGAATCGGCCGGTTTCCCGATCACTGGCAAGACCCCGTGGACGCCCGCGCGCGTGACCAGCGCAAAACACCACGACGTCGTCCTCCTCAACCCCGATGGCAAACTGGTGTGCGTGCCGGCGTCAAAGTAGGGTCCGCTTCAGCGGACGCGGAAGGATTGCCCTTGGCGGAGGGCTTCATGGAGAACATTCCGGACAACTCCGCTCGTGTCCCGCCAGATGCCCGCCCCTCATTTGCTCGCAGGTGTTTTGGGATCCTTCTGGTGGTGTTGGGAATCGTCTCCGCGATCGTCGGCGGGCTTGCGAAAATCTACGCACGCAACAGGTTTGACAGCGGAATCTTCTATCTGGCCGGCGTTCTCGTGGTTTTCGGCCTGTTGTTCTATTTTCGCAGGCAACTCGACATTCCCCCGTCGAGAATTGGCAAGTGGCTCGGGCGAGTTCTCTTCGTGGCCGGTATTGGCGTGTTGGTCATCGCGGGCTTGTTGCTCAGTGGTTATGGTCGAAAGGACGCCATGCTGATCGGCTTCGGCATGATCATGTATGGCGTGGTTCTCAAGCCGGGCAGGTGACTGTTCTTACCGGAACTGTTGTGAGTGATCCCACTTTGGGTTGATGGATTGGCGGTCAATCACGCCAACCCTTGTATCGAATCGCAGTTGTCGGGGATAGACTCCCTGATATCGCACGCTATACTATTCCCATGCCAAGCGAGCAGCGTTTCGCGGTGGTCAGGAAGATACTGGAAGCCAAAGGATACCATTTGGACCGGGTGTCCGGCTCCCATCACATCTTCGAGAAGCCCGGCGCTGAACCGCAGTCGATTCCCGTGCATGGCGGAAAGGTGAAGCCGGTTTATGTCAAGCAAGCCGAAAAAGCGAAGTGAGGCGATTGACCGTCCGTTTGCCCCGGCCATTCTCGCCCGCGCCAAGAAGATCGCGGCGGAGTACCAGATCGTCATCTGGCATGAAGACGGCGAATACTACGGCCGCGGCTTGGAGTTGCCGGGAACGATGGATGATGGCAAGACCCCGGATGAATGCGTCGGCAAGGTTCGCGAGGCACTTGTCGCGACCGTCGCGTATCTCCTCGAGAAAGGCCGGAAGCCACCGATTCCCGCCAAGGACCAGGGTCGCACCGAACAGGTGAATATCCGTCTCAGTCGCGTGGAGAAGCAGGCCATCGAGGAAGCCGCCCACAGCGCTGGATACCGAGGCATTGCAGACTACCTGCGAGTGCGCGGGCTGTCAGCAGGGTAGGCGGAGTCAATCCCACACCTCTTCCGCCGACGCCGGTTCGGTCTCGGCGGGCTGCGTCGTCGGCCGGGTCGTTGCCGGTTTGGGCGTGGGCATCTGCGCATCCATGCGCTGACGCCAGGCGTGCAGCATGCCGCGAAGCTCGGCCGCTTTTTGCGGGTTGGCGGGCGCGAGGTCCTTGCTTTCGCCGATGTCGTCCTTCAGGTTGTACAGTTCGGCCCGCATGTCCTCGTAGTATTCGATGAGCTTCCAGTCACCGGCGCGGACGGCGCCGAACGGGCGGGACTGGCCGCCGCGCCAGTAGTGCGGGTAGTGCCAGTAGAGGGCATCGCGCTGGATTTCGCCGGTCTGCTTGAGCAGGGGGACGATGCTCAGGCCGTCAACATGCTTGTTTTGCTCGGCATTGCCCTTGAGCCCGGCCATTTCCAGCATCGTGGGATAGAAATCCATCGAGAGATGATGGGCGTGTCGGAGGATGATGCCGCTTTGGTGACGCCCGGCCAGCGGATGATGAGCGGCTCGCGGATCCCGCCTTCGTAGGCGAATCCCTTGCCCCAGCGCAGCGGCCGATTGCTGGTGGCCTGCGGCCAGAGGCCGCCGTTGTCGGAGAAGAAGACGACGATCGTGTGGTCGGCCAGCTTGAGGTCGTCGAGCAGTTTGAGAATCCGCCCGACGCTCTGGTCGACGCTCTCGACCATGGCGCCGTAGGCCGCGTTCTTCTGCTCGTCGACCGGCTTCTTTGCTTTGTACTTCGCCAACAGGTCCGGCCGGGCCAGCAGGGGAGTGTGAACGGCGTAGTGTGCGAAGTAGAGGAAGAAGGGTTTGTCCTTCGCGGAAATCAGAAACTTCTCGGCTTCGTCGGTGAGGCGGTCAGTCAGGTACTCGCCCTTCTGGCCCGACTGGCTGATATGCGGCAGTTGCTGCGGCGGTTTGCCGTAGGGGAAGAAGTAGTCGGGCGGGTTGCCGAAGGCGCCGCCCGCGACGTTGACGTCGAAGCCGTATTTGTCCGGCGTGGCTGTCGGAGGCCCGAGGTGCCATTTGCCGATGGACGCGGTCGCATACCCCGCCTGTTGCAGCACGCGGGAAATGGTGACTTCAGACTCCGGTAGGACCTGGGTCCACTTCGGGATGAGCATCTTCCCCGCCCGCACGTTGCCCTCGCCGGGGATGTAGTCGGTGAGGTGGAGTTTCGCGGGATACTTGCCGGTGAGAATGGAGGCGCGTGTCGGCGAGCAGACCGGACAGGCCGCGTAGGCATTGGTGAAGCGCATCGCGGTGGAAGCGAAGCGGTCGATGCTGGGGGTTTCGTAGTATTTGGACCCGAAGCAGCCGACGTCCGACCAGCCGAGATCGTCGATGAGGATGAACAAGAAATTGGGCCGCGTATCGGCCAGCGGCCGGGGAGCGAGAAGGACGAGGATCAGCGAGGGGAACAGTCCAAACAGAATGCGGTTGAGCAATGGCATAGGCATGAGCAGGCTGGGACTGGAACCGGATCGGAAAAGCACGGCCGAAGAACCCGTGACGAGCCATCCTCACCTGCTCGAAGTAGCGATTCTACCGGAGCAGGAGATGGACGCAACAACCGCCATTCCCGGTTTACAGATAACAATCGCGCGCGACCGGTGTACTAGTTGCCGGTGCGCACGCGTTGGCTGTGATTTCGTCACGGCACGTCGGCCGCACCCTTCGTATCTGGAGGATAGCGGCATGACATCGCCGATTGCAGAGAAAGACGTTGCGGCTACTGCAAGCCCGATTTCGGATGAACAGGCAGTTGAACTGCTGGGCAAGGCATACCAGCAGATCCTGGGCGAGGTGCGCAAGGTCATTGTCGGCCAGGAACGGGTGATCGACGAAATGTTGATCGCCATCTTCGCCCGCGGCCACGCGCTGCTCGTGGGCGTGCCGGGCCTGGCCAAGACATTGCTCGTCAGCACCCTGGCCCGCACGCTGTCGCTGTCGTTCAAGCGCATTCAGTTCACGCCCGATCTGATGCCCTCGGACATCACCGGCACCGAAATCCTTGCCGACGACGTCGTCACCGGCCAGCGCAAGTTCAAATTTCTCAAGGGCCCCGTCTTCACGCACGTGCTGCTGGCCGACGAAATCAACCGCACCCCGCCCAAGACCCAGGCCGCATTGCTCGAGTCGATGCAGGAGAAGAAGGTCTCGGTGGGCGGCGACGAGTACAAGCTCGAAGAGCCGTTCTTCGTGCTGGCCACGCAGAACCCCATCGAGCAGGAAGGCACGTACCCCCTGCCCGAGGCGCAGCTCGACCGCTTCCTCTTCAACATCCTGGTCGATTACCCGGATTACGACGAAGAGATCGGCATCATGAAGCGCGTCACCGGAAGCGAAGAGCAGATCAAGCACGCCGTGTTGCAGCGCGACGAGATCCTGCGGCTGCAGGAACTGGTGCGGCGGCTTCCCGTGGCCGACCACATCTTCCATTACGTGGCCCGGCTCGTGCGCTCGACGCGCAAGGACGACGCGCTCGCCCCGCAGTTCATCAAGGACTGGGTCTCGTTCGGGGCCGGCCCGCGTGCCAGCCTGAACCTCATCCTTGCGGGCAAGGCGCGGGCGATGCTTCGCGGCCGGTATCATGTGTCCATCGAGGACATCCAGGCGAACGCCCTGCCGGTGCTGCGTCATCGCATCATCCCCAACTTTGCCGCCCAGTCGGAAGGCCTGACCGCCGACGACATCGTCAAGAAACTGCTGGAGTCGGTCCCGGTTGACGAAAAGCTTTACGAGAAGTCCACCGATGGCAAGCGATAGCAAGCAACGGCTGCGGTATCTCGAACCCGCAACGCTTCAGAAACTCGCGCCGCTGGAACTCATCGCCCGCCAGGTCGTTGAGGGCATGCGCGTGGGGCATCACAAGAGCCCCCTGCGCGGTTTCAGCACCGAGTTCGCCCAGCATCGTCCGTACGTGCATGGTGATGAACTCAAGCACATCGACTGGCGCGTTTATGGACGCTCTTCCCGTTACTATGTCAAACTTTACGAAGCCGAGACCAACTTCACGGCCACGCTGCTGGTGGATGGCAGCCGCTCCATGCACTTCGGCTCGCACGCGACCAACAAGCTCGAATACGTCAAATACATGGCCGCGAGCCTGGCGTATCTGACCGTCCAGCAGCACGACTCGGTCGGGCTGGGCGTGTTCGATGGCCAGCTTCGCAACTACGTGCCGCCCAAGGGCACCATGGGCGTCATCCGCACCATCGATGAGGAGCTTTCGCGCGTCCAGCCCGAGCCGCGCACGGACATCGCCGGCATCCTGCACGAATTCGCCCAGCGCATTCCCCGCCGCGGCGTGGTCATGCTTTTTTCCGACCTGTTCGACCACGTCGAGGAGTTCCTCAAGGGCATCGACCACCTGCGTTTCCGGGGACATAACGTGGTCGTGTTCCACACGCTGGATCCGGCCGAGTTGGAGTTTCCCTTCGATGGCACCTGCCGGTTCCGCGGACTGGAGAACGAAGGGGACATCGTTACCCAGCCCAGGCGCATCCGGGCCGCCTATCTCAAAGAAGTGGGCAACTTCATCCGCCAGATCAAGGTCGCCTGCGAGCGGGCCGAGGTCGATTACGTCCTGACCGACACCTCCCGGCCCGTGGCCGAGGTGCTGACCGGGTTCCTGATCCACCGCATGCACACGGGGGCGCGATGAATACCCATGCCTGCAATTCGCGTGCGTGCATCGCTAGAGTAGGGCCAGCGTCCTCGCTGGCCTTCTTTGTGCGTGAATCGTCCGGTAGTCATGGCCGGGTCCATGACACTTTCGGCGGGCGGAAGAAGACCCCAACGGGGTCTGAGAATTCAGCCCAGGGTTGGGCGAAGCCCTACCCTGGGTCAACAAGCAGCAAAATGTTCCACCCTGAAAGGGTGGAGGAACGCTTCCTTCGCCCCTTCAGGGCGAGTGGTAATTCATCCATTCTTACCCAGGGTAGGGCTTCGCCCAACCCTGGGCTGGAGTCGTCGGCCCCTTCAGGGCCAATACCGCACCCGCCGAGAACGTCATGCACCCATCATGGCCAGCGAGGACGCTGGCCCTACTTACCGCTCGTGGCGCTGCTCGTGCTGACGGCCTGGGCACCCGCGGCCAGCGCGGATGTCGTGGACGGCAAACAGGGCCGGTTTCTCGGCCGGCTTGCGTTCGGTGAGAAGGCGGTGAAGGTTGGGGCTCGGATCGTCCCATGGGACGACATCCTGTTCGTCCTGCGGCAGGAGGCGAGTCCCACGGTGGCCGCCCCGCAGACGCTCTACATGTCCAGCGGCGAAGTCTGGCATGTCGATTTGCAGCGGCTGACCGGCAAGAAGCTCAAGGTGATTTCGCCAACGCTCGGCGAACGCGATGTGGACCTGGCTTCGGTGCGGATGATCGACCTGGTTCCGGACGTCGCTGGCCGGGCGGGAACGACGCCGGGCATGCTCTATCGCGACGGCGCTGAGCCGGTCCCCTGCACGCTGATGTGGATCGACGCCACCCGCGTCTCCGCCGACAGCACGCTGGGCATCCTGACACTGCCGCGCGACGGCTCGTTGCGCTACGTGAACATCGCGGCGCCGACGACCTTACCCGCCGGCCACGGCGACGACGAGGTCGGCCTGATCGACGGCAGCACCTTCCGAGGGCGTGCGACACTCGCCGCCGATCGCATCGAGTTGGAACATGGGATCATGGGCAAGCTGACGATTCCCGCGGCAGCCGTCCGCAGCCTGGTCCGGGCCACGCCGGGCATCACAACCATCACCGGCTTCGCACCCGGGCAGATTCAGACCATCGGCATCACGGGTCCATCGGCATTGCCGTTGGCGGCTTCCGAGACCTCCGGGTGCATGCACCAGATCACGCTGCAACCCAGAACGACCGTGCGTTATCCTCTCTCGCAGCCCGGCGGTACGCTGCGCCTGACCCAGCAGAGCATCGCCGGAGCGCGTGCCGATGCGCTGATCCGTGTCCGAACCGGCGAAAAGACGCTGCTCGAGCAGAAAGTGACGCCGGCGGATGTTCCTGGTGTCGTGACGCTGGACCTTGGCGCCGCGAGTGAGTTGACCATCGAAGTGGACTTTGCATCGGCGCCTCGTTTCCCATGCGGTGTAGCGTGGCTCGACCCGGTGCTGATCCGTAAGTAGGAGCGATTGTTCAGAAGCAGGTGATATGGCGTTCCTGAATTCCATTATGCTGTGGGGCGGTCTGGCGCTGGCGGGCATCAGCATCCCGATCATCATCCACCTGCTGAACCGTTACCGGCACAAGCAGATCGACTGGGGGGCGATGGAGCTCCTGCGCAAGGCGCTGGTGGTCCGTTCCCGGCAGGTGCGCATGGAGGACATCATCCTGCTGATCCTGCGCTGCACGGCGGCGGCGATGATCGCCCTGGCGCTGGCACGCCCCAGCCTGATGGGATCGGCCGCGCGGGGCCTGGGCAAGCAGCAGGTGGGCGTGGTCATCGGCATCGACGCCTCGTACAGCATGAGCCAGCGCGATGCGACCTCGCGCTTCGAGCAGGCGACGCAGCGCGTGCGTGAAGTGCTCAAGACACTCGATCCGGGCGATCCGGTCACGATCGTGCTCATGGGCCAGCGCCCGCACATCCTGCTGCGGAACGTACCCTACGAGCCGCAGCGGTTCTCCAAGGTGCTGGACGATGCGGGCACGCTCTCGGAAGGGCTGAACCTCGAACGTTGCCTGGAAGAGTGCGAAACGCTCATGCAGGAACTCAAGTCTCCCGTGAAGGAGTGCTACCTGGTTTCCGACGCCCAGATCACCACCTGGAAGGTGCTGTCGGAGAAGAGCAAGGGATCGCTGCGGGCGCTGGGTTCGCAGGACCGCAGTCTGTTCTATCTTTCGACGGCCAGCCCCGGCGCCGAGAACCTGGGCATCAGCCGCTTCGAACTGGCGTCGGGTGCGCTGCGCAAAGGGATGTCCGCCCGCTATGTCGCCGAGGTGGAGAACTTCGGCCCGACGGTGCAGCAGGATGTCGTGGTCAGCCTCTACTTCAACGATCAGAAGAACCCGATCGAGCAACAGATCATCCCGTCGATCGCGCCGCACGAGAAGGCGGCCGTGCCGTTCTTCCTGCGCTGCGATGCTCCCGGCAACGTGCGGCTGACCGCCCGCCTCGGACGCGACAGCGTCATGGCCGACAACTCCCGCTATGCCGTTGCCCATGTGCGCGACATGGTGAAGGTGCTGTGCGTCGACGGCGAGCCCTCGGAGGTCGCGACGCGCGCCGCCACGACGTATCTGCTCAAGGCGCTGTTGCCCAAGCGCGCCGGCGTGGTGCGGGCACTGTCGGTCGACCGCATCCCCTGGACCGATCTCCCGGCGCGAAAGCTGTCGGAATACGACGTGGTGGTGATGGCCAACGTGGGCGACCTGCCGGCCGAGCAGGTCAGGGGACTGCATGCCTACGTGAAGCAAGGCGGCGGATTGGTGATGTTCCTCGGCGGCCGCGTCAGTCCGCAGATCTTCAATGCGCGCATGAAGGTGGGCGAGGATTGGCTGTCGCCGGGCGAATTGGAGGAAGTCATCAAGCAGCCGGCCGACCGGACAACGGGCTGGGCGCTGGGACCGGCCGCCGGATCGCACCCGATGATCGACCTCGTCCGCTCGCTGCGCGAAGAAGTGGTCGCCACGGCCCGCGTGAGCCGGTTCTTCAAGATCAAACTGACACCCGGCGCCCGAACGGTGCTGCAGGTTGTCGGGCCTGATCTGCCGCTATTGGCGGAGAAGCAGATCGGCCGGGGGAAAGTCCTGCTCTGGACGACCAGCGCCAATCGCGAATGGGCCGAACTGCCCATCCACCCGCTGTTCCCCATCCTGCTGCACGAGGCCGTGACCAGCCTGACGCAGGAGGAATTTGAGCGCCCGGTGCTGGTCGGTGCGCCCCTCAGCCTCGTACTCAGCGGCGAAGGCATCGCGGGCAACCTCACCGTGAAGAACCCGTCCGGAGCCGAGTCCGCGGTCAAAGTCGTGCAGCGCGAAGGCCAGTCCATTGTGGAATACGCCGGCACCGACACGCCCGGCTTCTATGAGATCCAGGTGCCGAATCGGCCGCCGATGACCGTTGCTGTGAACGTGGATACTGCCGAATCGAATGTGGAATGCCTGCCGCCGGCCGCGCTGGAGATGGCATTCAGCGGCCTGCCGGTGCGTGTGCCGGTGGGCGGTGAAGATCTGGCCGCCAGCATCGTGCGGACCCGCCGCGGCATCGAGCTGTGGCAATGGCTTCTGGGCATTGGCATTGGGATCCTGCTGTTGGAGAGTTTCCTCGCCTGGAGCTTCTCCAAGCGCATGGCGGGGCGAACGAGCGGAGAACTGCTCAAGAGTGATCGCGAGACGCTGCTGGCCGATAAGGCCGCAGCGTAGTGTAGACTTTCAGCCTGTGCCGCGGGTCCGTGACCCGCGGCACGAATCGGTGACAGGACGGACATGATTCCGAGATTGTTTGGCATCAAGGACGCCGTCAGCGTCAACTACTTCGAGTGGTACCTCCGCCAGGTCTGGCCGAGGTGGCTGCTGATCCTCTTGCTTGCCGTCGCCGTGGCTTACGTCGTGGTTCTCTACTCGCGCGAGCGGACCCTCGGGGTGGTGCGCCGCTGGGTGCTGGGCGCATTGCGGCTGACTGTATGCTGCACGCTTCTGGTCATGCTGTTTCAACCCGGTTTCTCCGCCGAGATCACCCGCCGCATCCAGGGCAATGTGCTCGTGCTCGTGGATCGGTCCCAGAGCATGACCATCCAGGACAAGCGCACGCTCCCGCCGCAGCAGGCCGAAGCGGCGCTGGCCCTGGGCAAAATCCGCTACGATCAGGCGGACACCGCCGTCCTGGAACCCTATCGCGCCGACATCGATCGCGCAACCCGCCTCGACATGGCCAAGGGAATCCTCGGCCAGCCCGAGGTGCGCCCGTTCGAGAAAATCGGTCAGGACCACCCCATCCGCTACTTCGCGTTCGGCCAGCGCCTCAACCCCGTCTCGGGCGAGGGCGAACTCTCCGCCGATTCGCTCAAGGGCATCGCCGCCACCGACAAATCGACCAGCCTCGGATCCGCCATCGAAGAAGCCGTCTCCCGCTACAGCGGCCAGCCCATCTCGGCCGTCGTGCTGCTGACCGACGGCGGCTCGAATGAAGGCGTCGACCCGCTCGACGTCGCCCGCCGCATGAAATCCCAGAGCATCCAGATCTTCCCCATCGGCATCGGGCTGTCCGATCCGCCTGACGTGGCCGTCAAGGATGTGGTGGTTCAGGACACCGTCTTCAGCCAGGAGAAAGTGCCCGTTCGCGTGCAGATCCAGTCCAACGGCTTCAACCACCAGCCGGCCCAGCTTGTGCTCTCGCTCGACGGCAAGGAGATCGACCACAAGGCCATCACGCTCACCGGCGGCGTGCAGTTTGAGGAGTTCATGTTCACCCCCGAGCGCAAATCGGGTGATGTGAAACTGGTGGCCGCCGTGAAACCATTGCCGGAGGAGACCGTCACCAGCAACAACGCGATTCAGAAGAACGTCAAGGTCATCGACGAGAAGATCAAGGTCCTCTACGTCGAGGGCAAGCCGCGCTGGGAATACCGCTACCTGCGTGCCGTGCTGCTCCGCGATCGGCGGCTGGATGTCAAGTTCCTGATGACCCAGGGCTCGTGACTTGGCCCGGTCTTCGCCCGACATGTACATCGACCGCTTCCCCGACGAGGCGGCCGAGGCATCCAAATTCAACCTGGTGATCATCGGCGACGTGCCGGCCACCTATTTCACCAGCGCCCAGTTGCAGCGAATCGAACAGTGGGTCGGCGCTCGCGGCGGATCGCTGCTGATGCTCGCGGGCCATCGCTACGCCCCGGCCACCTACACCAAGCCGCCCATCGCCGACATGCTGCCCATTCGCATCGCCAGCGACGCCGCCACGCCGCTGGACCCCACGGTGTATCCCGTGCCGACTGACGCCGGTCTGTCGTCGTCGTCGGTGGCGCTGGAAGCGTCACAGCCCCTGACGCAAAAGCTCTGGTCCATGGTCAAGCCGCTGGTGCGCGTTCCCTCGGTCGCCGGCGCCAAACAGGGCGCAACCGTGCTCGCGGAGCTTTCCGCGGCCCTTCCCGGCGCGAAGGAAAAGTACCCGCTGATCTGCTGGCAGCGCTACGGCCAGGGCAAGGTCATGTACGTCGGTACGGATCAACTGTGGCGCCTCCGCTTCGAGCAGGGCGACAAATACCACGCCCGCTTCTGGGGCCAGTCCATCCAGTTCCTCACGCTGTCGCAACTGATCGCCGGCAACAAACGCATCACCATCGAGACCGACCGCAAGACCTACAATGTCGGCGATCGCGTGCAGGTCTTTGCCAGCGTGCTCAACACCGCCTACGAACCGGTGCGGGCCGTGGACTACATGCTCAATGTCGCTCGAAAGGACAGCGCCACGGAGACCACGCAGGTCAAGCTCCAGGCCGTGCCCGATGTCCCCGGCCTTTTCCAGGGCGTCATCATCCCCGACAAGGAAGGTCAGTTCCTCATCCGCACCGATGCCCAGAACCTGTCGGCGGCCAACATCGCCGACTTCGAAGTGCAGGCCGTCTCCCAGGAATTCCGCGAGCCGGCCATGCAGGAGGCGCTGCTGCGGAAGATGGCCGAGCTGTCCGATGGCAAGTATATCTCCATCCGCGATCTGCGGTCGCTGGCGTCGGCGGTGGGCACGCCGCCGCGCGTGGCGGTCGAACGCCGTGAGATGGATCTGTGGGACCAGCCGCTGCTCTATTGCTTCGTGGTGTTGCTGGCCGGTATCGAATGGTACGTGCGGCGCAGGAGTAATCTGTTATGAGCGTACTGACAGCGCCAAACTCAATGGAGATCGAGGGCAAGCTCCGGCGCGCCTGGCGCAAGGAGCATCGCTACTTCCACGTCCGCGGCATCTGCCTGCTGCTGATGTGGCTCATCGCGTTCGCCCTGGTGAATTTCCTCGTCGACTGGCTCTTCCAGCTTCCCGGCTCCGGGCGCATCGCCGTCCTGTCGGTCGAAGCCGCCGTGCTGCTCGGCGTCATCTGGTCGCTCTGGCTGCGCTATCTGCGCCGCTACGACCCCGTGCGCATGGCGCTCCAGGTCGAGAAGCGCCATCCGGGCCTGCAGAGCCTCCTCGTTTCCTACGTGCAGCTCAAGGACCCCAAGGACGACGAAACCGTTTCCCGCCACCTGTTGCAGGCCATGCGCAACCAGGCCGTCGAATTCACCCGCAAGCTCGATTTCCGCGAGATTCTCAGCTACGCCGAACTCAAACGCATCTTCATCGCCTCCGCCTGCATTCTGGCGATGTCCGGCCTGGTCAGCGTGGCCTGGAAGGACCACGTGCGCACCTTCCTGGCCCGCATGCTCGACCCCCATTCCAACCTCAGCTACCCGACGCGAACGCGAATCGAACCGTTGCGCGATGTCGTCGTCCGCCAGGGCGAAACCGCCAAGGTCCTCATTCGCGCCGCCGGTGTCGTGCCGGCCGATGGCACGCTGATGCTTCAACCCGAAAAGGGCGACTGGCAGAAACTGCCCCTGAAGCGCTCGCCGGATGGCACGTTTGTCTACGCGATCCAGGATGCCTATCGCAACTGCGTCTGCTATGCCAGGATCGGCGATGCCGTCTCCAATCACGCCAGGATCATCGTGGTGCAGCCGCCGCGGCTGGAACGGGCCTCGCTGACCCTGCACTATCCCGAGTACACCGGCGTGCCCGACCGGCAGAGCCCCGACCTGAGCGTCGAAGTGCCCGAGGGAACCGAACTCCGCTGGAATCTGCGGATCGATCGCCCCTTGGCTTCGGCCCAGCTTCTCGTGCATGTCAAGCCGGTGCAGCCCGAGCCGTCGCCGGCCTCCGCCCTGAGCACCACCCGCCCGGCCGGTTCGCCGCAGGCTTCCGACGACGAAGTGACCCAGGCCGTTCCCATGAAGCTCGACCCCGACGGCCGGGGAATTCAAGTCGTTCAGCAGGCCAACAAGCCGTTCACCTACCAGTTCGTCTGGGTCGAGCGGGAACACTCCTTCACTTACACCGACGAAGTCCGCCACGGCGTGCAGGTCCTGCCCGATGGACCGCCCGAGGTGGAAATCATTCTGCCGACCGGCGATCAGAAGGCCACCCTGCGCAAGAAGCTCGACATCACCTACACCGCCCGCGACGATTACGGAATTGCCAAGGTGTACGTGGCCTATTCCATCAACAACGGCAAGGAAGTCCGCTATCCGCTGGCGCTGCCGCCAACCACCATGCCGACCACAGCCCCGGCCAGGGTTCTGTTCCCGCAGGGCGATCAGCGAATGACCTGGGTGCTCCGCGAGTCGATTCCGGATCTCAAAGAGGGTGATGCCGTCACCTACGCCATCGAGGTCGAGGACAACTATCCCGGCAGCGACGGCCCCCACCGCGCCCGATCGAGCGAACGTAGTGTTAACATCGTCAGCGTCGCGGAGTATCAACAGTATATCTTCGAGCAGTTGGGCCTCCTCATGCAGGAGGTCAAGGACGCTCACAAGAGCGAACTGGACTCGTCGGGCGAAGTGAAGGACATCAAGGATCAGCCCGCCCTGCGCGGCAACGGCCCCAAACCACCGGAGACCCGGCCATGATGCATCGAATCGCCTTAATCCTCCTCTGCGGCATCCTCCTTGCCTTTCCGCGCCTGCTCTCGGCCCAGACCCCCGGCGACACTCCGGCCCCCGATTCCGGCGAATCGGCCACCATCCTCGACACCGCCCAGCGCCTCATCGGCGAGGAGCAGCGCCAACTCGAGGTCGGCCAGCAACTCGACGGCTCCGCCAAGCGCGCCGCCGAACTCGTCGACGACCTGAAATCCAACAACCTGTTCAAGGAAACCCGCGGCGACCGCTTCGTCCTCGTCGGCAAGACGCTGACCGACGTCAATACCGAAAACGTCCCCGAAGCCACCAAATATCTCAAATCCGCCCGCGAAGACCTGGCCAAACTTGGCCCGCATCTCGCCGCCGCCGACAAGGAAATCGGCGTCGCCATCAAGCGGCTTCAGTCGCTGCTGGACCGCAGCGCCATCATGGACGAACTCATCGCCGCGCTCAAAGTCATCATCCAGCGGCAGACCACGGTGCGGGCCGTCACCGCCGAATGGGGCCAACAGGTCGTCAACAAGGTCGCCGATGTCGAGGCCCGCACCGCCGAACTGTCCCGAAATCAGAAGGAACTGGCCGAGCGGATCAAGGAATTCGGCGTCCGCCTCTCCGGCGCCGCCGACGCCGAAACCGCCGCCCAGTTGAAGGACCGCCTGACCCGCGCCCGCGACGTCATGGCCGACAAGAAGCCGACCGACCTCGCCGCCGCCGCCGCCGGCGAGATCGAGCACATCAAGCCCGTCGGCGCCATTGACGGGCAGGACAAAACGCTGGACGTGCTGAAGGAAGTCCTCAAGATCCTCCTGGAGAGCGATCAGTCCAATCAGCAGTCGCTGTCGCTGGAACAGATCCGCGAACTGCAGAACCTGGCGCAGGCCGAGCGGCAGTTGGCCCAGCAGATCGAGCAGGCCAACCCGCAGCAGTTCCAGCAGCAGGCTCCCGATCTGCAAAACCAGCAGGTGCAGTTGCGCAAACAGACACAGGAGCTGCAGAAGAGCGTGCAGAGCCAGAACCTGCAAAACGCCCAGCAGGACATGGTCAAGGCCGAGCAGCACATGGAGAAGACCGAGCAGCAGGATGCGCAGAAAGCCGCCGAAGACGCGGCCGACGAGCTGTCCAAGGCGCTCGAACAGGCCGAACAGCAGGACCAGCAGGCCAACCAGCCCGAGGACGGAACTCCCGAACCGCACCAGCCCGGCGACAAGATCGTCCTGCACCCGCCGGTGCCCGGCCCCAAGCTCGAACCCCCGACCCAGATCACGCCGATCAACACCGAGGGCGAACGCCTCTTTGCCAGTTCCAATGAAGTGAAGGCGCCGAATTCCACCGCCGGCAAGTCCCAGATCAAGTCCCTCGCCAATCGCGAGCGCGACCAGCTCATGGAAAACTACGCCCGCGAACTCCCCGTGGAATATCGGGCACTGCTCAAGGAATACTACGAGTCCCTGGCCAAGTGAGAAAGAAGACCCGAGCCATGATGCGAATGATGATGCGATGGATGGTCGTCGGAGCCTGCGGCCTGGGGCTGATGCCTCATTCGCCGGCCATGGCCGCGGGCGCCGACGTCAGGCGCGTCGGCGTGGCCGAACTCGGGCCCGATGCCGACGCCGCCATCACCCGCGGCCTCAACTACATCGCCGCCCGGCAGAACGAAGATGGCAGTTGGGGCGACAAATACCGCGCCGCCGAAACCTCGCTGGCCCTCATGGCCTTCATGGTCAAAGGCCATTTCCCCGGCCAGGGGACCTACGGCTCCAAGCTCGACAAGGCCGTCGCCTTCCTCCTCCGCCGCGGCCAGGAAGGAGCCGGGTACTTCGGCACCAAACAGCAGGGCATGTACGAGCACGGGCTGGCCACCCTCGCGCTCTCGGAGGTCTGGGGCGAAAGCGATCGCGACGAGATCAAGGAGGCGCTCAAGAAGGCCGTCAAGGTCATTCTCGGGGCGCAGAACCCGGAGGGCGGCTGGCGCTACGGCACCGCCCCCCAGGATGCCGACATGTCCGTCACCGTCATGCAACTGGTCGCCCTCACCAGCGCCAAGGAAGCCGGCATCCACGTCCCCGACGAGGTCTTCAACAAGGCCATCGCCTACGTCCTGGCCTGCCAGCATCCGCTCGGCGGTTTCGCCTATCAGCCCCGCCAGGAGCCCGGCTTCGCCCGCACCGCCGCCGGCGTCCTCTCGCTGTGCATGACCGGACAGCGCAACTCCGTGGCCATGCAGGCCGGCGTCAACTACCTCATCAAGCAGCCCGACACCAAGTTCGCCAACACCGAGTATTATTTTTACGCCCACTACTACGCGATCCAGTCCATGTACCAGTCCGGCGAGGCGAACTACCAGGCGTGGTATCCAAAGATCCGCGATGCCCTGCTCTCCAAGCAGCGCCCCGACGGCTGCTGGCAGAACTCCGAAGGCGGCACCACCTCCGTCTACTCCACGTCCATGGCCGTCCTCATCCTCGGCGTCCCCTATCGTTTCCTGCCGATCTACCAGCGATAAGAGGAACCGGCCATGTCGCGCGCTAACCGACCATCTTGTGGCCAGGGGTGGCATGGGCAAGTGCTCTTTTGTGGCACGGGCTTCCAGCCCGTGTGCCGCGGTACTCCGCGGCATCAACTCTCCCTCTCCCTCCGGGAGAGGGCCGGGGTGAGGGCCGTGTCGCCGGTAAAGATGATCGCGCCCCGAAGACACGGAATGATACAAACACCTTTGTTCTCTCCGTGCCTCCGTGTCTCCGTGGTTCTCTTTATCCTCGCCGCCTCCCCCTGCCTCGCCCAGCCCAGCACGCGCCCCGCCGCGCACTATGACACCGCCGCCC
>JBIOJL010000014.1:0-32705 GCA_044450885.1 Tepidisphaerales bacterium | reverse complement strand
GTTTGGGGGCGCTTTTCCCCGCCGCTCCCCAACATCACCCAGGCCGCAACCCCAATGAAATCAGCCACTTATGCCCAACACGCTTCCCTCGCCCACCCCGAAAAACAACTTTTTCGCGCATCGCGCCCGATCACGACCCGCCTCCACCCCATCGGAAATTCAAATGGGTCGGGGATCAATTTGACGTGTCTGGCGGCTGGCGGCCGGCGAGGGACATGGGACTGGCGGCGGGGTCGGACGGTGTCCGCGTGCTCCCGGATAAGGGCTCCCGGATAAGGGGTCAAGAGCGGGTCAAAAGCCACTCTACCCATGATGCCTTATGCCCCATACTCGCCGCCCCGAAAGCCGTCTTGCCAACATGGGCCATCCTTGCTTCCTCTGCGTTCCCGGCGGCTCTGCGTGGGATCCGCCTTTGGAAATGTGTCTCACGCAGACACGCCAGGACGTAGAGAATCCGCATCATTGGGCTGACGGCGTCCCGCCGCTACAATCGCCCGGCGTGGAACATGTCTTTTCATTGCCTTCTCTGGTGGTGGCCCTGTCACTCGTGGCGTTGCTGTCGGCGCTGATGCTGCTGAAGTCGACTTTGTCGGGCAAGACCCTGCCCGGTTGCGGACCCGGATCCTCCTGCGACGAGGTAACGGCCAGCCGCTGGTCGCGCCTGGGGCCGCTTCCAACCACGCTACCCGGCGCGGCGCTCTACCTGGCCATGCTCGCGGCCGCACTGCTGGTGGCGCTGGGCAGCGTGCCCAACTCACCGCTCCGCGCTCACCACGCGGAACTCGCCCGCCGGGCGGCCACGTCCCTGGGGTTCTGTTCGCTGTTGGCGGCCGGGGGAGCCATCTGGTTCACGGCGCTGCAGGCATTCGTGATCCGGAAATTCTGCCGCTACTGCATGCTGACGCACCTGTCGGCGCTGGCGGCCGCGGCGATCGCCCTGCTGGTGGAACTTCCGTCGCAGGGTCCGCAGGGAACACTGTCGCAGGGACTCTACATCGCCGCCGGCGTAGTGCTCGGGCTCTTCATCATCGGGCAAATCGCGATCGTGCCCAGGCTGTACGCCATCACCGAGACAGCCGACGCCGATGAGGCGGCGGGCACGGACGAACCCGAAGCGCCCGACGAGCCCGAGGCTGAACCGTCGCGGCCCGAGCCGCCGGCGCCGGTGGCCGCCGCGCTCGCCGAACCGGCCGCGGCGGCAAAGGACGAGCCGGTCCCCGGGCCGGCGCCGGCCCGCGCAGAGGCTCGGCCGGTCGAGAACCAGGTTGCCGCGGCCCCGCCGGCCGCGCCGGTGGAGACCGCAGCCGCAGCGCGCGAGCCCGCCCCGCCCGCGGCCCCGCGGCGGATCCATGCCGTGGGCAAGAAGATCTCCCTGAGCCCGCACCTCTGGCCGGTGCTCGGCGATCGCGAGGCCACGCACATCATCATTGACCAGTTTGACTACAGTTGTCATTTCTGCCGCGATCTGCACAAGCTGCTGCGCAAAGCCGTGGCGGCCCGGCCGGCGGAACTGGCGCTGCTGCTGATGCCGATGCCGATGAACGCCGCCTGCAACCCGATGGTGAAGGTGACGCCGGCGGAACACCGGGACGCCTGCGAGTATGCCCGCTATGCCCTGGCCGTCTTCCGCGCCGCTCCGGAGAGGTTCGCGGAAATGGACGAATGGCTGTTCGAGCCGATCCGGCCGTGGGCCGTGGACCTGGTGAAGATGAAGGCAGAACTGCTCGTCGGCGGCGCCGACAAACTGGCGGCGGCGATGGCCGATCCGTGGATGGCCAAGCGGCATAACGAGTCGCTGGCGATCTACAACGCGGTGGAGCAGGGGCAGCTACCGAAGATGCTTTTCGAGCACGCGGTGGTGTCCGGGCCGATACCGAGCTATGAACAACTGCTGGAGGTTTTCGAGAAAGTGCAGTTGTTCAGTCCGCGGCCCGCGAATCGAGGATAAACGTGGCCGGGCCGTCGTTGCTGAGGGTGACGAGCATGTCGGCGCCGAACCGGCCGGTGGCGACGGGGAGCCCGGCGGCCTGCACGGCGGCAACCACGGCATCGAACAGCGGCTGGCCTTTTTCGCCACCGGCCGCCGCGTCGAAACTGGGGCGCCGGCCGCGTTTGGTGGCGGCGGACACCGTGAAGTTGCTGACCAGGAGAATGCCGCCCGCGGCCTCTTTGACATCGCTGTCGAAGTGCTTCTCGCCCTTGCGGAAAATCCGCAGCGACGTCAGCTTGCCGGCCATCCAGGCGACGTCTTCGGAAGTGTCGTCGCGATGCACGGAGAGGAGCACCGCCAGGCCGTGGCCGATTTCGCCGACGATCTGCCCGGCCACTTCGACTTTGGCGGAGGTAACCCGCTGGACGACGGCGATCATGGCTGGGGCCTTTCGAGAAGCGTGCCGTGCGTGCGTGCCGGGGTGACGCGGTCGATGCGGACCGTGACACAACGACCGGCAGGCATGTCGCCGCCGTCGAAATGGACGGAGAAGTAACGTTCGGAGCGGCCGTGGCGAATCGAACCGTCGCCGGGCTCGACCATGACCGTCATGGTCTGGCCGACGAACTGACTGCGGAATTCCAGGGACGCGGCGGCGGCGCGGGTGCCCAGGCTGGCGATGCGGGTGTTGACGATGGGGCCGTGGACGAAGTCCCGCGTCCAGCGCGCGGCCGCCGTCCCGGGACGAGCAGAGAACCGGAAGGCGTGGATGTGGATGAAGCGGGCGCGATCGACGACGGCGAGAGTCTGCTCGAACTTGGCATCCGTCTCGCCCGGGAAACCGGCGATGATATCGGTCGTGAAGGCCGGACGGTCGAAGGCGGCGCGGACCTGGTCGATCATCCGCAGGAAGTCATCACGCGTGTACTGGCGGTTCATGCGGCGGAGAATGGCGTCGGAGCCGCTCTGGAGAGGCACGTGGAAGTGCGGGGTGATCTGCGGATGAGCGCGAAGGACGGCGAGAAGGTCGCCGCTGAGATCGCCGGGCTCGAGGCTGGAAAGGCGGAGCCGCTTGAGATTGGGGACGCGGGTGCAGAGGGCTTCGATGAGGCAGGCGAGGGATTCGGATGGCCTCGGGGGGACAGGAATGTCCCCCGCTCGGCCATCCGATGACAGACAGGAATGTCTGTCCCACTGAACAGGAGCGTCCCCCGCTCGGCCATCCGACGACAGACAGGAATGTCTGTCCCATTGAACAGGAGCGTCCCCCGCTCGGCCATCCGACGACAGACAGGAATGTCCGTCCCACTGAACAGGAGCGTCCCCCGCTCGGCCATCCGATGACAGACAGGAATGTCCGTCCCACTGCTGATGGAGTTGTCGGCGGCGGAGGGCGGTGGATTGGCCGTAGGCGCTGAGGAAGATGCCGGTGAGCACGATCTCGTGGTGGCCGGCGTCGACGAGGCGGCGGGCTTCGTCGACGGCCTGCGCGACGGGCTTGCTCCAGAGGGTCGGGCGAAGTTTGGGAATGATGCAGTAGGTGCAATGGGCGTCGCAACCGTCCTGGATTTTCAGCAGGGCGCGCTGGCGTCCGGTCTGATGGTCGGCGAGCAGCGGAAGGCAGGTGGTGCCGGGCGACACGGGCCGAGCGCGCATTTGGACGGGTACGCCCGTCGATTCCGCCAGTGAGGGCACTGGCGGCACTATTTCAGCCGGAACGGCTGCGTCGCCGTGCTCGGTCCACCCGTCGAGCAGGTGGTTCAGTTCGGCGGCGACGTCGTCGTGGTGGCCGATGACCGCTGAGACGCCGGGAAAGCCGTGGGCGTCGGGTTTATTGCTGGTCGCCCAGCAGCCGGTGACAATGACGCGCTGGCCAGGAGAGGCGTCGGCGGGTGGCAACTGAGGTAGGGACCGCTCGCCGAGCGGTCCGCCGCGCGCCGCGAACGGCGGTTTCGGCGAAACCGCCCCACCCTTGGCCACGTTGCCGCAAACACGGCCCGCGTCCCCTGCCAGCACGGGAAGGCGGGTGGTGCGGCGGATGGTCTGGCGGCTCTTGCTGGCGGCGTCGGTGGTCACGGAGCAGGTGTTGATGATGCGGAGGTCGGCAGCGGCCGGATCGCGGACGAGCGAGAGGCCGCGGGCACGCAGCACGGCGGCGATCTGCTCGCTCTCGTACTGGTTGACCTTGCAGCCGAGGGTGGTGATGGAAAAGGTCCGCATGTGGGGCCGATTCTAGTCGCGCGGGTGCGTCGTGTCAGCGCGGCGGGGCAAGCGAGTGGGGCCAGCGTCCTCGCTGACCATCCTGCATCGCGAAATGTCTGGTATTCGCGGCCAGTGAGGACGCTGGCCCCACTTTGAGCCGTCATGGATAGACATCCCGATCGTAATACCGCAGTTCCACGTTACGAATGCCGCAAGCCGAGGTCCCACCTGTAGCGACGAGGATGATCTCGTTGTCCTGTCCAAAGCGGATCCACGGCGTAACGTTGAGGTCGATGTCGGTGCCGATGCGGTGGTGGAAGCGCATGACGTAGTGCCCGTTGACGATCACGCCCTGCAAGACACCGGGCCTGGCGGAGGCGTGGATCACCACGTTCTTACCCGCCTGACTTGCGTCGGCCCGCACCGTCCGCCGGGCCACCAGGCCGGCCCATTTTTCCGTCAGAGGAGCCGGCGCACCATACTTCAGCCCATCGGGAGAACCGGCCCAGTCGCCGGAGAGATCCTGCCGGGCCGCGGGATCGGGAACGTAGGCCAGCCAGGTGGCGCCGCGCGGGCCGAGGAGCGAGCCCTTGCCGGAAAGGATGACCGCCAGGACGTGCGAGCTGCCGGGCTTCAACGTGTCGGTCAAGTCGTCGCCGGCAATGCCGTCGGCCAGCGGGCGGTCGCGCAGGGCCTTGCCATCGAGATAGACCCGGCCGGTGTCGGAGAAGGTGGTTCCCGACCAACTCTGCACCCAGAGCATGACCCGGCCATGTGTCCAGCCGGCCGGGACGATGAACCGCTTGCGGAAGATGCCGTGATGCGCGCCGGGATGATCGGGCAGGCTGACGATTCCGAAACGCATCCGTTCCCATTTGGAGTCGTCGAGATCGGCGGCCGCCAGGGCGGCTTCATCAGCCGGCGCGGCGTCCAGCGGTTTGAACGCCCAGTCGTCCGAGAAATCCATGGCGAATTTCGGCTGGGGAATGGCCATCGGTTTGCCGGGCGCTGCGGTACCGCGCCACCAACTGCGTTGCAATTCCAGCCAGCGAGCGGGGGCGGCGGTGATCTGGTTGCGCGGAGTGAGGAAGGCGCGGGTTTCCAATGGCTCGAACTGCAAATCCGCCAGCCGCACTTCGCCGGGCGAGACCAGAACACCGGGAGGGCCGTGCTTCTGCACGGCCGGAACGGTTGTCCCGCGAGTGGCGGCCGCAGAGGACTGCGGCCCTCCCGGAACCGAGGCCGCGTTTGTTTCGCCGCCGGCCGACTGAAGCGGGACGGGCTGATAGGTGGTCACTTCGAGGGCTGACGCGGGTTTGAGGCCGTCGCGGAAGATGAGGCTGGTGGTGGCGGGCTTGTTGGAATCGTTCCACAGCACCCAGACATCGTACAGCCCGTTGTTGCTGACATATCGCCGCATCAGCACGCGCGATGGCGTGGTGGCCGCCGGGATACGTTTGATGCCCGCCCACTGGATGATCTCCGAGAAAAGCCGGCTGGTGGCCTCCGGATTGCGGGCGCCGCGGTCGTCGGCCCATTTGGCGCCGACGTGGATGATGGCGCCTTTGCCGATGCGACGCATACCCACGGCCGTCGATCCGTCCGGCCAGAGCATCAGGTCCTGGCAATCCGCCTGCTGCTTCTTGAGCGTCAGACCGTTGGCGTAGTTGCTCGCCTTGGGCCAGTCCTGTCCTTTGAAAATTTCCTGCCCCGGCGCGGGAACCAGATGCCGCGGTGTGAGCGCATTGCCATCAGGACCATGGCGGTCGACGGAGGTCACCGCATAGCCGGTCAGCTTCGAGATCGGCCAGGCATTCTGCTGCGACGACGTATGCCGGCCGGTCTGGATGAAGGTGACGAAAATGCCGCCGCTGCTGACCCATTTCTCGATGTTGGCCAGCAGCGGTTCGTCCATGATCGAGGTGTTGGTGTCGATGACCACGCGATACTGGCTGGCGTTGCCGGACTGGAAATCGCCTTCGTCCACCGCGTCGCGTTCGTATTCGGCGAGGAGCCGGTCGCCGACGCGCCAGTGGTGTTCGCCGGCCGCGAGGTTGACGTTGGGGTCGGTGTTCTCCCAGGGGAATCCCATGATGCGCATGGTGCGGTCGCTGACCATGACCGCGACCTGCGCCTTGGGGACATGATACTTGCCCATCAGCCGCCAGAGGTTGAGCGTCTTGTCGAAATACGCGCGGATTTCGTTGTGCCAGAGGATGTCGCCTATATGTATGAAGTAGTCTACGCCCTGGATTCCTTCAGTGCTCCAGAGGCCCAGGAACTTTTTGAACTCGGGGATGTCCTTGGCGCCGCTGCCGGGCTCAAGGTCGGTGGGCAGGCCGATGCTGCGGGCCTGCATGGAATTGAGGTCCGTCCAGAAGGCGGCCATGTAGCCGGTGTTGTGGAAGATGCCGCCGAAATCGCGACAAATCTGTTTCGTCCCGGCCGCGTACATGTCGGGGTGCATGAAGACGATGGGGCGGTCGGGATCGGCCTGGCGAATCATCTCGGTGCCGCGGCGCAGGGTCCGCAGGCGCGACCAGGCGAGCCAGTCGGTGAAGTCGGCCCACTGGGCGTTCTTCCGCTCGCCCAGTTCCGGGTACTGCCGCGGCGGCTGGGGCGAGAAATAGGCGCGATAGCCGAAGCGGCCCTGCGGCAGCACGACGGCGATGAGATTCTCGCCGGCGGTCAGCGTGTCGCTGACTTCGACGCCCATCCAGTGGCCCTCGACGCGCGACGGGCGGGTCTCCACCGCCGGTTTGCCGTTGACGAACGCCAGCACGTCGTTGCCCTTGCTCCGCGTGTCGTTCATATCCCACACGTAGAGCCACACACGCGGATGGGCCGAGCGCCAGGCGCGGTCGATGGTGATCTTGCGGCGGAGGATGGCCGGTTTTCGCGGCAGGAGCATGACGATGTCGTGCCCCGGAGCGGTGACGGTCGGCCAGGCCGAGTCATCGAGCGCCGGCGCCGCCGAGGATGCATCGCGGGCCGCGTCGTAGCTGATGCGCCACGAGCCGGTGAGATCGACGGCCTCGGGACCCCAGCCGAGGAACGACGCCAATTCGGGGACGCGAATCTCCTCCCACGACTTGATAGCGGCCGCATCGCCCAACCAGCGCCGAGCCACGGCCGCCGGCTCGCCGTACGTTTCCCGCAGGAACTCGCGGAAGCCGGCGTCGGCCACCGGGCCGTAGTCGATCAGGGCATCGCACGGCCCATGGTACATCTCGCCGTGCGGTTCGAGCCAGTTGACGACGTTTTCGACGCCGTTGAATCGGCGGACGGTCTGCTGGATCTGCGCCAGCACCGCTTCCTGCAACTCGGGCGCATTCCAGGACGGTATGCCCTCGTCGTAGTTCATCAGCCCGTAGAAGCCGCCGATGTACTGCGGCATGCGCTGGATGGTCTGCTCGCGATAGCGGTTGAGCAGAGGCGACGGCTTGCCCAGGTCGGTGTTGATGCCGACCGGCAGTTTCAACGTGCGGCAGCGTTGCAGGCCCCAATCCCAGAACGAGGTGTTCAGCAATCCTTCAGCGCTGTCCAGGGCGTGCGGCGTTTGCCAGAAGACGAAGCCCAGTTCTCGCTGTTTGGCGAAGTCGAACTCGGGCAGTGGGTCGTAGTCGGCGAGTTCCTTACCCGCGGCGTCGCGCGGACGCTGCCAGGGATAGTAGTAGAAGCGGAAGCCGTAGCGATCCCAGCGGTCAAGGAACATGGGCACGGCGGTCTCCGGCTCGGTCGCATCCACCTTCAACTCGCGGCCGATGCGCTGGTCGCACAGCGCGGGAAGTCTGGCCTCGTCGGCCGCAGCCAGGATGAGCACGTCGCGCCCGCTTCGAATGGCGACGATGCCCCCCTGCCCGGCGACGCTCCGGCCGGTCAGTGTGCGCGCGCCGGTCTTCAGCGAAATCGACTTCACGCCCGGCAGCAGTCCCAGGTCGGAGAGAAATTTGGCACGCACGATCTTCGCCTTGTCGGCGTTGTCGCAGGTGATGCGGAGCGTGGATGTCGCGCCATCCGGCGAGGTCCACAATTCGCCGGACAGGCTGCCGTAGCCGCGCAGTGGCGCAGGCGGGAATGTTCGGGTTTCAATCGCACCGGCGGCGCCGGCACACAAAGCCACCACAATCAGAGAGTTCACAAGTCGTGACATGTTGAACCTGGTTAGAAGATGGCCCACAGGTACCTTTTGAACCTGGTTAGAAGATGGCCCACAGGTACCTTCCAAACTTCGATCTTCTCAGACCCCATCGGGGTCGAAGATTGCAGCCCAGGGTTGAGCGTAGCTCTACCCTGGGTCATAGATCCCGAAACGACTTCCACCCTGAAAGGGCGAAGGAAACGTCCCTCCACCCCTTTCAGGGTGGTCGACTGTTTGTTCTTTCTCACCCAGGGTAGGGCTTCGCCCAACCCTGGGCTTTATTCCCAGACGCCTTTGGGGTCCACAACCCTGGGCTGGAATCTCCGGCCCCTTTGGGGCCAAGACCTTACTGTGCTTCAACCTTCACATAGTCGATCCCGACCATGTATGCCTTGATTGCCTTGTCGTTGGCGCCGGTGATCTCAAACGTGAGCTTGTGCTCGCCGGCGGTCAGATCGACGGGGCCCAGCGAAACCGGGCCAAACGGCACGACCGCGGGGTTGTAGAGGTCGATCGGGTTGCCCAGCTTCTGCCCATCCAGCGACACTTGCACGATGCCGTAGTCGCGGGCCTTGGTCAGTTGCAGGATGATCTTCTGCGAACCGGCCTTGGCCACCGGCAACGCCAGGTCGAGTTTGTCGCCGGGCTTGGCGCCGGTCCACCACAGTTGCGCATCGCCGCTCCATGCACCCGTATCGTAGGACATTTCCTGTGTGCCCGCGTTGCCGGCGGTCTTGCCGAGGATCTTCATGTCCTCGGCCTCGATGACGCCCGGGATGCGGGCGGTGGGCACGGTCTCCCAGTAGCCGGTGCGTTCTTCCAGCGTGGCCGACTGGTAGCCATCCTTGTCGCCGGCAGCCAGGTAGAAATACGGGACGGCGGCGTAGAGACACGGCCGTTTGTTGGGGTAGTACTTCTCGATGCATGCCTCGAATGACTTCTGGAACGGCACGTTTTCGGCGATCTGCCAGCGGTTGACAGAAATGTGGCCTTTGAGGTTCTGCGAGATGGTCTGATTGTGAAGCGCATGCTGGAAGAGCTTGGGGCTGCTCCAGGCGTAGCCGAAATAGTCCTCGGAGCCCGTGCCGAAGGTGGAGGGGAACTTCTCGCCGTCGACGAAGAACTTCTCATCGCCCTCGCCCCACCAGCCGCCCTTGGGGCTCCAAACGTGCAGCATGACGCCGACAAACCGGCCGCGGCCTTGCGTGACCAGCATCGGCCAGTCGATCTGCCGTTCCTTCTCGGCCGGCAGGAAGATGTCGCGGTGCCACTTGGCGTGGAAGCGGCCCAGCGTGTCGATGGGCCGGGTCAGCGGGGCATGGGTAATCTCGAAGGCAACAGCCTTCTGCTCCTTGCCGTCGTTGATCAACTCAATCTTCGCGGCCTTGGCGAAGGGCATGTACCACTGACTGTACCAGGTGCCATCATCCGTCAGGCCGAGGGGCAGCGAGCGGTACTTGTTGGCCCCGGCGGCCGTGCCGAAGAAATCCCCCAGCGGCACCCACACGGCCGGTGCAGCATCGTCATCCCAGGTGATCTTGAGCACCAGTTCGCGCAGGGCAACGCGGTCGTCCGGCGACTTGGGAAGGTCGAGCTTGACGCGGAGGGCGGTGATGGCCTGCGGCCCGGCCAGAGTCGCCACCGTGGCCGACTGCCCGGCTGCGACGGTCACGCTCTTGGATTCGGTCGCCTGCCCGTTACGGGTCACGACGCGCTCCGGCCCGCATGACGCCAGGGTCTTATCCGCGGCCGCCAGAGCGGCGGTGTCCTCGGCCGAGAGCTGCCGCTTGAACGTGGGCACCTGCGTGCCCTTGGGGAACGTGCCGTACGTGAAGTGGAAATACTGGCCCCAGCCCTTGTCGGCGACGATCTTGCACGACTTCTGATAAGGAATGGGGACGTAGTTGTTTTCGCCGTTGGACACGTTGTGGACCAGCGTCTTGTCGGTGAAGGGCTCGTTCTTGTGGTCGAAGTAGCCGATGAACGGCAGATCGACCGCGGGCTCGGCCGCGCCGTCGAGATAGATGCGCACATGCCCCTTTTCCGGCCGGGCCGACCAGATGCGCCAGATACACCCGGGGCCTTCCATCTCGGCCATGACGAAGGTGTCGCCCTCCTTGCGGATGTAGCCATCGCCGTCGCCGTTGGCATCCCAGTTGATGTACTTGCCGGTGGCGGCGTCGTACTTGCTGGCGCGGTCGTAACTGGACCACTGGGCGCAGGTCTCGCCGGGTGCGGGAAGAGTCGCGAGGTATTCGAGGTCGGTCACCCGCTTGACGAGGTCGGGGTAGGTCAACGCGTTCTCGGCAGCCGAGACGGTGCCGGCAATCACGAGCAGGATTACGGTGGCGATGCTGGTTCTCATGGTCTTCTCCTTGTCCTCAACGTATCGCCAACGGCGGCAAAGACAAGGGAGAATCAGCGAATTGAGGCGCGTGACCATCGGTTCGGGAGGGCCGCACTCCGTGCGGCCGCGGTCGTGCGGAAGCACGACCCTCCCGAGTCTGTGGTCATGTCGTCACGCAACCGAATTGAACGATACCCCGATTGAGTTATGATGCCCGGTAAGGAGACCCTCATGCGAAAACTCATCCAGACAGGTCTGGCGGCGTTGGTGACGATCGTGCTGGTCCAGGGCGCGGCGTTCGCGGCCGAAGTCGGCACGGGCAAGGCGTTCCAGGGCCCGACCGGGCTGCAGCTCTACAGCCTGCGCGACATGATGAAAACGCAGGGACCGGCCGCGACGCTGGACAAGGCCAAGGCGTTCGGCTTCAAGTATGTGGAGGTCGCCGACCTCGGAGGTTGGTCGCCGGCCGAGTTCAAGGCGCAACTCGCCCAGCGCGGTTTGGTACCGATCGGCCGGCATTATTCGTACGACCAGCTCAGGGACGACATCGGCGCGGTCATCAGCGACGCCAAGGCCCTGGGGCTGCCCTACGTGGGCTGCGCCTGGATTCCCCACAAGGACCCGTTTGACGAGAAGCAGTGCCGCGACGCGGCCGCCGTATTCAACAAGGTGGGCGCAGCCCTGGCCAAGGAAGGCATCAAGTTCTACTACCACAATCACGGCTATGAGTTCCAGCCGCACGGGCAGGGCACGCTCTTCGATCTGCTGGTGGCCGAAACCGACGCCAAGACCGTCTTCTTCCAGATGGACGTGCTCTGGACGGTGCTGCCCGGTCAGGACCCCGCGAAGCTGCTCGAGAAATATCCCGACCGCTGGATCCTCATGCACCTCAAGGACCTGAAGAAGGGCGTGCCGACCGGCGACATGTCGGCGCGAACCGACCTGACCAACGACGTGGCGCTGGGAAGCGGGCAGGTGAACTGGCCGGCGCTGTTCCGGTCTGCCCAGAAGATCGGCATCAAATACTATTTCATCGAAGATGAATCGCCCACCGTGATTGAGCAGATTCCGCGAAGCTTGAAGTTCCTGGAATCGGCCGAGTGATCGGCACACCAGCGATGCCACATGGCGCGATAAGCCGACTCGACATCCCGCGCAAAGCGCGGCGCATCCATGAGCGGCGACGCCTGCATCCGCTGGCGCAACGTCGTTCGAAATTCCCGCAGCCGCGGGACATTGCCGGCCAGATCGGCGGCAATCCGGATGTATTGCTGCGGCGTGGTCGCGGTCAACTCGCCCAGCCCCAGTTGCGACAGGAGGGCAAGTCCGCTGCGCGCGACGGCCGTCTGGCCCACGAGGCTGACGACCGGCACGCCCATCCACAGCGCATCACAGGTCGTGGTGCCGCCGCCGCAGGGGAACGGATCAAGGGCGATGTCGATCTCCCCATAGAGTTTGAAGTATCTCTCGATCGGCACGAAGTCGGTGAATACCAGCCGGTCGGGCGAGACGCCGCGTGCGTGCAGAAACGCGCTCACCCGCTCCCGGTGGCTGCCGGGGTGAGAGTGCAAAAGCAAACGTGAACCATCGACGGCCACCAGCAGTCGGGCCCAGGCATCCAGCGTCGGTTCGGTCACCTTGCAGAAGTTGTTCAGCGAGCCGAAGGTGACCCCGCCGCGGGCCAGTGCCGGCAACGGGCCGACAGGCGGCGTGTCCACGCCCGGTTCATAGCACCAGTACGTTTGCGGCAGACGGATGGACCGCTCGGAGTAGAAGGCATCGTTCGGCCCCGGAGGGTCCAGGTCAGCGGTGGTCAGGCGGTAATCCATGACATCCAGGCCGGTGGCGCCGCAGTAGGCAAGGTAGGTCACCTGCACCGGCGCGGGCTTGCGGGCGAAGACGAGCAGTCGGTTGCCGGCCATGTGCATGGCGAGATCCACGAGAATGTCGATGCCATCGACGCGAATCAGTTCGGCCAGTTCGTCATCGCTCAGGCCGAAGACATTTCGCCAGACATCCGCGTGGGCGCGGAGCCGTTCGGTGAAGGTATCGTCGCGGACCTGCGAGGCATAGCAGAAGATATGGAAGCGGTCGCGATCATGAGCGGCGAGCAACGGCAGGAGAAACCGGCCGACGGGGTGCTGGGCGAAATCGGGCGACAGGTAGCCCACGCGAATCCGGCGGTCGGGCGCTGCGTCGCTGTTGTGGGGCCGGCGGAGGGCAGCCAACGGCTTCGCATGTACTTCGTTCCACTGCAAATGTTCGCGATACAATGACTCCCGATCGGAGCCGGGGTGGAAATGCAGCGAGTAGACCAGGTTGCTGTGGATGGCGGCGGACTGGGGGTTGAGGGCAAGGGCCCGGCGATAACAGGCAATCGCCGGGTCGAGCTGGCCCTGAACCGCGCGGACCTGGCCCAGGTTATTGTGGGCGTCGGCGTGATCGGGCTTGAGGGCGATGGCCGATTCGTAGCACGCCGCGGCCTCATCGAGATGTCCCATCTGTTGCAGGGCGTTGCCGAGATTGTTGTGGGCCTGGGCGGCGTCGGGCCGCAGCGCGAGGGCCTGCTGGAAACAGGCGATGGCTCCGGCGACATCGCCCTGGGTCTTGAGCGCGGTGCCGAGGTTGTTGTGAGCCTCGGGACTGTCGGGCCGGAAAACCAGCACCCGACGGTAACAGGCGATGGCCTGGTCCAGTTGGCCGCGCACCAACAGGAGATTGCCCAGATCAACGAGGACTTTCGGCGAATCCGGGTCGAGCGCCAATGCCTGGCGGCAACGGACCAGCGGATCGTCCGGCCGGTCGGTAGGGCTGCGGGATTCGGGGATGGGTTCAGCCATGGTGATGACAGACAACAATGTCTGTCCTACCGACAGACAGGAATGTCTGTCCTACCGACAACGGTTTACGTCAGCATTCTGAAGACAGCATCGCCGCCGTCGCTGGCGGTGTGTGCCGCGGCGCTGGAAGTCACCAGGACTCTGGAACCCACCTGCCGCCGGTAGCTGACGATGTGTCTGGCCGCGACCCCGAACGGTGTCCCGCCGTTGGTGGTCTTGAGTTTGCCGAGGATCACCTGCTGGACGGTGGCGGCCGCGATGTCGGAGTTGGACACGGCGAACGGCTGAGAAGCTACGCCCACGACGTTGACCGTGCCGATGATGGCGTCGGCCGACAGATCGCCGGCGGACGCCGGCAAGCCGGTGATGGCGTCCGCGACGCCGGCGAAGATGCGGGAATCGACCAGCGTGGCCGCGCTCACGGACTGGATGTTCCCGGCCGAGCGGATCTCCGAACCGGAGATGGCGCCTTTGACGATCACCTGGCCGACGGCGGGCGTCTTGCCCCCGGCTCCCGGCGCGGCCGTGGCGCGGAGGTGCGCGCCGGTAAGGCTGGCGCCGACTCGAACGGTCCCGAGGGAACGGGCGGTGAGCTGCCCGGAGAATCTCCCCGTTGTCGAAAACGTGGTGATGTCGCCCGCGGCGGTCGCCGACCAGCCGGCGGCGGTCGATCCGGCGGAAAGGGATGTGGCCGATCCGCCCAGCGTCCAGGTCCCGCCGGTAACGGTGCCGAGACTCGCCGTGCCGATGTCCAGGCCGGCGGCGGAGAGTATCAGATCGGCGGCGAACACGCCGGGGACGGTCAGGCTGCCGATGGAAGCCGCGTTGATCGCATCGTTGCCGGCACGGAGGTTCTGCCACGCGGTCGCCGTCACCGTCTTGAGCGCGCCGGCCGCGGAAACGGACAGATCGAAGACATTGCCCAGGCTAAGGGAGGCGGCCACGGCGCCGCTGCCGATGGAGAGCGTGTGGCCGCCCAGGGCGCCGATCACGACGACGCTGCCGAGCGACCCGGTCACGGACAGATCCCCGCCCAGCGCCGCCTTGCCGGCGCTGATGGACAGAAGCGAGCCATTGACCACGACATCGCCGACGGTGGTGCCGCCCCTGTCCGGGGAGATGGTGAACGTGGAACGGCCGGTTGTTCCGGTAAGTGTAATGCGGGACGGGGTGGCGCTGCCGCCGTAGAAGACGGCCGACCCAGAGCCCGGGCCCGACAGTTGAAGCGTCACTTTGTGGCCCACGACATCCACATACTGTCCCGCCCGGGCCCCGCTGAACGTAACCGTCTTCGCGGCCAGGTCCTGTATCGTGCCGGTGGAACTGCCGTTGAAGACGATCGCGTTGGCGCTGGCGTTGGACAGCACCAGCGTGAAGGTCTCGGCTGCCGCCGCGAAGGTGTCGCTCAGGATGGTTATGGTGACTGTCTTGGACGTCTCGCCGGGGGCGAACGTGAGCGTGTTGGAAGCGGCGGTGAAGTCCCGGCCGGCGACGGCGGAGCCGTCGGCGGTGGCGTAGTCCACGGTAACCGGCGCAGCCGCCGCGGGATCGAGCGTGACGGTGAAAGTCAGGCCGGCCGTCTGGCCGGGCAGGGGCTCGCGCACCGGCGCTGCGGCGGCGACCGAGAGGGCGGGCGTCATGTCGCGGGTGACGACGAGGCCGTAGCTGCCGGTGCTGCCCGCGGCGGCGCCAGCGCCGGTGTTGGGGTCGTAGGCGGTCGCGCCGGTTCCGGCGCCGCTGACGCCGATGTAGTAGGTGTGCCCGGCCGTCAAGGTTGCGGTGATGAGGCTGGCGGTGGTGGCGTCGCTCAGGTTGTCGTTGACGGCAAGCTGGTTGCCGCTGGCATCGAAGAGACGGAGCACCGTGTCGGCGCTGCCCTCGCTGCTGGTGTCCGTGCGGATGTTGTACTCGCCGGTCTCGGTGACGTTCAGCCGGTAGATGTCGACGTCGGCGGCACCGACGATAAGCGGCCCATCCATCCCGAGATTGCCGTACACGGGCGTGTTGACCGTGAGCGTTTGCGGCGTGCCGTTCTGGATGGCGCCGTCGCTCAGGGCGGCATAGTCGCTCAGGGGACGGAGTTGGGAGGAAAGCGTGTACCCGCCGGTCTGGCCGCCGGTCCCGCTTCCCAGCGAGTACCAGTTGAAGCTCTCATTTCCCTTGCCCGTGACCGAGACGTAAAGCGTATCGCCCGCGCTGACCTGGGCGATGAGATGGTTGCCGGAACCGGTGGTGACACCGAGTTCGCTGATGCTCGTCCTGCTGGCCGTCAGGCTCCAGAGTTCCAGCGAGGGAGAGAAACCGCCGGTGGTGGCATTGACGCCAAAATCGAGCAGCCCGTCACTGGGCGCCGTATAGGTATAGAAGTCGACATCCTTGTTGCCCCCGTTGGCACCCAGCAGCGGCTGCCCGTTGTCCGTGCCGATGGCGTTGGCCACCGTCTGTCCGACACCCTCCGGGGTGGCGAGGAAGGCGGTGCCATCGGTGTCCCCGTTGTCAAACGAAAGATAGAGGTCGTAGTAGCGGTCGCTGGGGGTGCTGTTGGGCACGCGCCCATAGGGGTTGCGAACGTCGAAGTTGCGGTTGGCGTAGTTGGTGACGGCGACGTAATAGGTCTGGCCCGACTGCACGGGAACCTGCACGTAGCTGTCGGTGTCGGTGGCGGAGATGTCATCGTTGAACGCGATCTGATTCAGGTTGGCGTCGAAGACGCGCACGTAGCTGTCCACGGCCAGGTTGACCGGAGGGAAGCCGACGAACCGGTACGCGGAGGTGTTGGTCTGCACGGTCAGCACGCCGGAGTCCGGGGCGAGGACCTTGAACATGTCCACGTCGCCGTTGGGAACCGGGATGCGGGTGGTGGACCCGGCCGGCGGCGGGTCGGAACCGATGGCGCCCTGGTACTTGTTGGCGACGACGTTGCCGGAAATGGTGGTGTTGGGATTGGTCAGGTCCACCACGGTAGCGCCCTGAGCGACGCCGTTGGGGTCGGGGTTGGAGAGCCCGATGATCAGGGCGTAGTCGCCGGTCGTGCTCCCGCCGGCGGCGCCCGAGCCGTCGTTGATGTTGTAGGAGGCGTTTCCCGATCCGCTGATTCCGATGTAATACGTCCCGATGGCCAGCGGGTTGTTCGTGTCGGAAGTGAGCGTCGGATACGCGCCCGCCGTGCCGGTGGCGGCGGTGATCTGGTTCCCCTGGGCATCGAACAGCCGTATTTCCGCGGCAAACGCCGACCCGCCACTGGGCTGGCTGAGGATGACCGAGACCACGCCCGGCGAATCGAGCGTGATCTTGTACAGGTCGACGTCGTTGACGCCCACCTGGTTCAGGCCGTCGGTGCCGATGTTGCCGCGGCCGGTGAAGAAGCGGATGCCCGTCAGGGCCGGGATGCTCGTGGCGGTGGCCGTGGTGTTGTCCAGGTCGGCCGTGCTGATCGTGCCGCCGGTGAAGAGCTGGCGGACATATTGGATCGCTTTCTGGACGTTGACGCGGTAGTAGGTCAGCCCGGTTTCCGGCAGGTTCAGCGTCTGGCTGGTGTCCGGCTGTCCGTTCACCAGGGGAACGCGCCCGTTGTCCGGCACATTCGAGTCAACGATGACGTCGGCGGTCTGCTGGATGATCTGGCGGACCTGGGTCGGGTCGGTGATATACCGCCCGCCAAAAGTATGCGCCGCGTCCTGGATGAGCGCGACGACCCCGGAAACGAAAGGGGCGGCCATGCTCGTGCCGGAGAGCGTGTTGTAGAGAAGGTTCCCGCCGGCACTGCCCGCGGAGGAATTGTTCCAGGTGCTGTAGATGTCCACACCGGGGGCGGCCACCTCGTTGCCCAGCGTGCTCCGCTGGCTGGTGGCGCTGAAGCGGTCGGCGGCGGCCGACTGTTCAAACGCGGCATAGTTGTCGTAGGCGCTGCCCCAGGCGACGATGTTGAAGTTGTAACCGGGTCCGTTGTCGGCCCAGGTGCTGGAAACGGCGATGGTCGACACCACGGCCGGGTAGCTCTCGCCGGGCACCGGATCGTTGGCATAGCTGTTCCCGGCGGCCGAAACGACGGTAATGCCCAAGCCCTCCAGGTCCTGGATCTCGCGGGAGATGTCGTCGGCGTTGGGGACCGAGTTCAGGTTCAATCCGCCGCTCTGGTCCGCCTCACCGAGGGACATATTGACGACTTTGATGTTGAACTGGTCGGCGTACTGGGCCACGAACTGGAGCCCGCGCAGGAGCGGATCGCCGCCGATCTGGCTTTCCCCGCTGTCGGGAATCACCTTCACGTCGATCAGTTGCGCCTTGTAGGCCACGCCGATGTCCGGGTTGCTGGAGGCCGCGATCCCCGAGACATGGGTTCCGTGCCCCTCGTGGTCGCTGGCGCTGGCAACCGAGCTGGAATCAATGCTGGCGGGAACGTTGTTCTCGACCGCGTTGTAGTAGGCGACGACGTTGGACTGGAGATCGGGATTCTGCGCGTAGACGCCGCTGTCGAGAATGGCGATGCCCACGCCGCTGCCGTCGATGGAGGAATACGTGGGATCGTTCCGCAGCGCGGTCAGTCCCGTTACGTCGAAGGCGGCGCTGAGAACCAGCCGCTCCTCGAGGATTTCAATAGGCACCACTTGCCAGAATCGGGCTGTACACCCGTTCGATACGGGCACTTTCCGCTGCCTTGTCATCATCTGCTCCCGCGTTTCACGTGATTGAAGCGGTACCAGTCTCCTCAAAAGAGCTTCCACCTGCAATAGAATAGACGCCACCGGAATCAGCACGTTGTCATCGGACGGGCAATCCCGGGCCTCTGTCCCCTGCGCAACAAGCCCGGCTCAGGGTTGAGCCGGGCTTGCTGCGGGACACACCAAGGCAATCGCCTTGGGACACATTCGCTGTCATCTGCGAATACCGCGGCGTCATTTCCTGGCAATCACCTTCTTGACGGCCACCTTTGCCACTTTGGTGACGACCTTGGCGACCAACTTGTTTGCAGTCGCTTTTGCAGTCGCCGCCGTGGCCGAAGTACCGGAACTGGTGCCGGTGGAACTGGAGCCGCTGGAACTGGAATTATCGTCGCTGTCGTTGTCCGATCCGCCGCCCGGTCCGCCGAATCCGAATCCGCCGCGGCCTTCATGGCGACCGCCGCCGCCAAAGCTGAAGCCATCGCCGCCGCCCTGGCTGGGCAGGGCCGTGGCATTGCCGCTGGCATCGACGGTGAGCGTCACGTAGCGGGTGTGCGTGTTGCCCATGCTGTCTGTGACCGTGGTGCTGAGGGTGACGCTGTAGAGCGTGGTGCCGTTGGCCTCGGTCAGCACGTTGACCGTCTGGGTGGAGGCAATCGTCGTTGTGATCCCGTCGGCCGTCGCCAGCGCCTGTAGCGCTGCCGAGGCCGCCGCCGGCACGCTCGCGTCACCAAACGTGGTGGTCGTGTGGGTCCGGAGGCTGTTGAGCTTGCCGGCCGCATCGATGGTGACGGTGGTGGTCTTCCCAGTAGCCGGATAGGTGGTCGAGTACAAAGTCAGGCCGTCCAGCGTCTGGACGCTGACATTCTGGGTTGAGGTGGGGCCAAGCGCTGTGCCTCCAGCAGCAACACCGGCCGTGTTCAAGAAGCCCTGGATCGCGGTCGGGATCGCGCTGAACGGAAGGTTCTGATTGCCGACCGGATTACCGTTGGCATCGACGGAAATGGTGTTCCCCCAGTCCATCCAGCCATGCCACCAGCCGGCCATCCCGGTGCCCGCGGAGGCAGTCGGACTCAGGTTGACCGAGTAGGTCACGGCGCCGCCCGAGGTCGTCGTGACATTGATCGTCGTGGTGTCCGTCGGCGCCGTCAGCCCGAGGGCCGTGGCGATGGCGGTGATCTCGGCCGCGGCGGCCGAATCGCTCCCAGCGCCGGTGCCGTTGAGCGTGGCCCAGGTCGTGGTGCTCAATGTCGGGGCGGTGACGGGGTTCCCGGCCTGGTCAACGGTGTACTGCGTCACCGTGCCTGTGCCATTGACCGTGACGATGTACTCCTCGATGCCGTTGACGTTCTTCAGCATCACCGGCTGGGTGGCGGCCAGCTTTTGCCCGGAGAGCGTATCGAGCTCAGTCTGCACCGCCGCCGGAGCCAGACTGAATTGGATCGTGCTGCCCAACTGGCCGCGGCCGCCAAAGTCGCCACCGTGGGGTCCCCACGGTCCACATGACAGCAACTGCCTGCCTTCCAAGCCTTCCAGCCCGAAGGACGGCACTGGCCGCGGTGCGGGCCTGGTGCGGTCGCCGCGGGCATTCCTGCGTACGAACAAGGACTCAAACATTGTATCTCCTTTGAAAATGAACTGATTCTCGTCTCTATGGGAAAGTGGCCGCGAACAAGCGGGAGGGGGACAACTCTTCAAAAGCGTCGGCGCATCTCCGCATCGCCTCTCGTGTCGCAACCGTCATCTTGCGGCGATCGGCTTCTTGCAGCGCGCGAACCTTCAGCATGATCTTCTCCTTAAGGTCCCATAACGCTTCGCCGGACAGCCCGTCATCAGCAGGTGCGCTGGGCGCTCGACGAAATTGAGGACGCAAGGAGGCCATCGTGACCTTTGCAAGGGATCGAAGCGTGCGCATCAGTTTGCAGCCTGATAGTCGAACATAAATATCCGGACAGAAACGAATGACCTTATTCCCGGGTGGCGCCGTCGCACCCAAAAGCGACATCCGACCGCCGTGTCTATCGCCTTACCACCACCCGTGCCGCCGGTGGCCATAACCATAGCCGCCGTAGCCGCCGTAGCCCTGGCCAGGGTTTGAAGTGACGCCCGTGCCGCCCGTCGAACCGCCGACCGAGGCCGGCCGGCCGGTTGCGGAAGCTGTATACGCGGCCAAGTCCGGAACCAGAAGATTCGCCACGGGCGAACCGCGACCGGTCACCAGATCGTAACCGGGTCCCGCCGAGTAGTAGCCGTTGTTGCCGCTGACGATATCATGGAAGTCCGATGAAGACGCCGCGTAAATCGCCGCCAGTGCTGTTCCACTGTCCAATGAACCGAGCTTGTTGAGCGCGCGGGATTGGTCCACCAGCGCCAGCAGGCCGGCCCAGGTTGGCGCGCCGACGCTCGTCCCGCCCACGGTCTGCCAGCCGACCACGCCCGACGCCGGGGTCGAATCATACACCGAAACACCATTGTTGGGATTGGCAGCGAAAGCAACGTCGGGGGACGATGCCTGTTTGGTTTCGTAAAGGGAGTAGCCTCCCCCTGAAAGGTTCCATGCCGTTTCGCCGAGGTAGTTTCCGGTCGAATCAAGTTTCAGTGTCGTGCCCCCGACCCCGATGACGTTCGGAGAAACCGCCGGCCATTCCGCCCCCGCCCCGGAGTCGCCCGAGGCCGTGACGAAGGCGACTCCTCCCGCGATGCCCGAGCCGCCGACGTGCCCGCTTGGCGTCGTGAAAGTGGAGTCGTAGCTGGTTTCGCCGCGGAATTCGCTGCCGCCCCAACTCATCGACACGGCCACCACCCCCGCCTGTTTGCGGGCGTAATCCACCGCCGCCATAAGGTCGGGGATGTTCTCGGATGCAGCCTCCACCAGCAGGATACTCGCCTTGGGCGCCATCGCATGGGCCCATTCGACATCCAGAGCGATCTCCTGCGCCCAGCCCGCGTCGGCCCTGACGTTCGCCTTCATCTTCACCTTCGTCAGCACGAACTGCCCCGCGCTGTTGGTGTCGCTGAGATTGAATGTCTTGTCGAAGACCTTCAGATCATTGGCGATTGTCGCGGAGTCGTAAGCGTCCACAATGGCGATGGTCTGGCCCGATCCGTCCGCCTTGATCGTCTGGCCCGATGCGCCCAACGTAATCTTGTCGAAACCATACGCGTGCGCCACCTGCTGGGGCGACAGCCCCGTGGGGCCGGCCGACAGAAGCTGGCGAGCTTCAAGCGGCTGGAACTCGAACTGGGATCTGTATCCGGAATGCTTGCGTGCCATAATCCAATCCCTTTGTCAAATCGCCTGCAACCTCTTCATCGAACGATTGTACGGTTTGTCTTCGCATATAAAGCCGGTCTTCGCAAGAAAGTGGCCGCCGACGGGGAAGAGGGGGACACTGTTAAGATAATCCATCCACAAGGTGATTGTGATCCCATTCCTAAACCCAAGGCCATCATACCGCACTATACAGCAGACCCAACGGCCATCGCTAAGATTGCACATTTTTTGCATTTTTCCCGGCCACCGTGTCCCCTCCCCCGTCATCGCGCGGACATTTATTGGCGGAAGCTCGTGGAGCCAGGCTATACTGTGAGGTTCAACATCCATGAGCAGGACGCAAATGAACGAGTTGCAATGAAACAACCATGGTGGCGCGTCGCTCACTATGGACAAGGGTAAGGTGTTGCCGAGGTGGTCGCCTCGCAACGGCAACTGGATGAACGGCCCTGTACGGGACCAGAAACATGACGCCAATCGCCAACCGGTTGACGCAATTCGAGATGGCTGCGACTGGCGCCGCGGCCGAGTTTGGTCTGCGCGCTCGACCTAGCGCTGACGACGATCGCGCACTCCTTCAGCGATATATCGACACTGGATCGGAGGAGGCGTTCTCCCAGATCGTCTACCGCCACGCCGACTGGATCTACCACACCTGCCGCCGCGGTCTTCACGACGCGCACCTGGCGGAAGATGCCGCCCAGGCCGTCTTCCTCCTGCTCTCCCGGAAAGCCGACTCGATCAAACCCACAACCCACCTGGGCGGATGGCTGTTCCAGGCTTGCCGCTACGTCGTGGCCGATCTGCGCAAGAACCGCGCCCGCTACCAGCGGCGGCAGGATCTGGCCCACGACCTGACAGCGCAACGTCTGTCTTCCGCCGGGCGCGGCGGGGTGAGCACGGATCCGGCCCTGTCGGCCGCCGTGGACGCAGGCATTGCGGGTCTGCGGGAGAGCGACCGGCAGACCATCCTCATGCACTTCTACGAAGGTCTGACTCTGCGGCAACTGGCCGCCCAACTGGGCATCACCCGCGAGGGAGCCAAGAAGCGGGTGATGCGCGCCCTCGCCCGCCTGCGCAAACGACTGGCGGGCAGCGTCGATTCCACCTGCAAGGGCACTCTGCTGTCGACTGCGGGGATCATCCTTCTGCTGAGAAGCCACGCCGCCGAAGCCGCCCCGATTGACTTCGTGGCGGCTGTCGCAAGGTCGGCGACAATACCGGGCTTCTCATCCACGTTCGCGGAGTTGACCGCGGAAAGCGTCTGCCGATCGGCCATCCGGGCCACCGACAAGTTGCTGCTCAGACTGGCTCTCACTTCCGTCGTGCTGTCGCTGCTGATCCTGGGAACCGTACCCCTGCGCTCCCTGTGCAAGAGTGGCGGCCAAGCGATCGCGAGATACGCGTCGTCTCTCGCCAATTCCGGCGGGCAATCCGGCGGAACGAGTGCCGTCGCTGCAAAAACCCCGGCGTCGGCTCTCGATGATTGGGTACCCGGCCCGCCCTATCGGCAGCCTTCGGAGGAAGACGCGGCACCGGTACTTCAACTCGACGCGGTGACGTCGCGCGCCGAACCGCCGCGTCCACCAGCCAATCCGGCAGGCAAACTCCACGCGGCGCCGCCCATTCTCGCCGGGGTGCTTCACGTGCCTGCCGGGACGACAGCCCCGCCCGCCGCCACGATGGCGCTTTCCGCTCCGCCATCGGCGACGGCGCACCCGCGGGACCTTCCGCGCGTCTTCGAGCAGTCTGTTCTCGTTCAAGTTGCCCCCGCGACGGTGGCGACCGCCACGCCCCGGCCCCATGCCTTCGATCCGCCCGGCCGCGACGATCCTCGACCAGCGGATCCCGGCGAGGCGCATCCCCGCACCGACCAGCCCGGAGCCGCAACTCCCCCGCGGCCGCCCGACGGAACGACCCCCGGGCACTGGCCCGATCCACCGCCCTTCTTCGGCGGCACGCAGCCGGGCGCCGTGGCCGCAGCACACGTTGCCTATCAGATGCCGGACGGCGGCCGATATGATTCGCCCTTCCGCGGCTGGCCGGCGGAGCCGTGGGACTATCGCGCCCTGCCACCGATGCGCTTCGCCCTGGCCGGAATGCCGCACGCGCCCATGCCCTTGGAAGGCGCGACGGCCCAGGCGCCCTCCAAGCCGCCGGCGAATCCCTCGCCGCGGGGCCAGGGTCGTCTTCTTCTGGTGCCCGGCGGCGGAGCGGGATTTGCGTTCGACGAGGATGGATCCGTCCCGGCTGAAATGGAGATCCTCCGTCGTTTCGATCCCGAGGTCCAGCCGTTCGCCGCCTGGCTTGCACAGACGCCCTTGCCGGACGGCCTTGACTCCGGAGATGTCAATTCGACTGGTTACGCGTTCGCCGACAAGAATGCCCAGCCCCTCTTCGCATTGTCAGCGGCTCGGCCCCTGTATATAGTGGGCGACACCGTGGTGGTTCCCGAGCCTGCCGGCGGTATCGGAATACTGCTCCTGCTCTTCGCTCTGGCCACGCGACGCCGCCGCTAGCTCATGCCCTCTTCATTCCCTCGGAATCTTCGGCGTGGTCGCGGCGTCACTACACCCACCACTCCGGAGGATTCGTCCATGAAGAATTGCCGCACCCAGCGCAGGATCGTTGCCGCGGCCATCGTGCAGCCTTTGGAATCGCGGCTGTTGCTGTCCGGGCCGGTCATCGACCCGGTGGCGGCGACGATCATCCCCGCGGGCAAGTCCCTGATACTGCCGCTGACCTCCAGCGATGCCAACGGCGACGCCGTCACCTGGACGGTGAGTTCGTCGAGCGCGGTCGTGGTTCCGACGCTGCACAACACCGACCCCTGGATGAAGATCTCGGTCGCGGGGTTCGGGGACATGGTGTTTCAACTGCTGCGCGACGTGGCCCCAAAAACGGTGGACACGATCGGCGGCCTGGCGCAGGCGGGCTTCTACGACGGGTTGACCTTCCACCGCGTGGTCCCCGGTTTCGTGATTCAGGGCGGCGACCCCTCGGGCAACGGGACCGGCGGGCCGGGGTTCCAGTTCGACGACGAGTTCAATTCCCAGGCGATCTTCACCGGCAAGTACCAGCTCGCCATGGCCAAGACCAGCGACGACACCAACGGCTCGCAGTTCTTCGTCACCCTGGCGCCGCAGCGCAGCCTGGATTTCCAGCACACCATCTTCGGACAGCTCGTACGCGGCGGTTCGGTGGCCGATGCGATCGCCGCCGTCCCGCGAGACAGCAGCGACAAGCCCAACACGAATGTGGTCATGTCATCGGTGCGCTACGTCCAGGACACCACCGACGCGGTGGTGACGCTCAACACCACCGGCGCGCTGACCAGCCCGGCGACGATCACCCTGACGGCGACCGATGCCCACGGGAATCAGACCACCTCGACGTTCACGGTCACCACCACGACCGACACTACCAACGACAACCCGTTCATGGGCAGCACGCCGACCAATTACGTCACACCCGTAAACACGCCCGTCACCATCCAAATACCCTCGACGGACATCGGCACCGGCACGGCGACGATCGGCGGCGAATTTCTCGATGCTGCCTCCGACAGCAGCGCTTCCGGAACCATCGGCGCCAATTCGGTCACCGTCACCCCGGCGGCCGGATACACCGGGCCGATCCGCATCGCCCTGGGCGTCCGCCAATCGGGGTCCGCCAACATCCCGTTCGTGTATACAACGACGGACACGGGCTACAGCACCTACAGCTCGTACTGGGACGGCGAGGCGTTCAACATCGCCGTGGGCGACCAGTCCGTTACCCTGACGGCCAGCCCCATCACAGTTGCCTCCGGGGCGGCCGTGAACACGGTTGTGGCCACGTTTGCCGACTCGGATCTGAACGGCACGGTGGCCGACTACACCGGCGCCGTGGTCAACTGGGGCGACGGGCACCTCACCTCCAATGCCACGATCGCCAGGACCCAGCCCGGCTCATTCACCATTTCGGCAAGCAACACCTACGCCGTGCCGGGCAGCTATCCGATCCTGGTCACGCTGAAGAGCGCGCTCGGGCAGGTCGTCACCGCCGGTGCGACGGCGACGGTCTATGCGTACCGCGCCGGCGAACTCGACGTGGTTCACCTGGCGGGAACGCTTGCCGGCGTGGCCGCCAACACGCCGATCACCGTCCGCTATCAGGACGGGACCACCGGGCAGTCCACCCTCGACGCCAACTCCGGATACGCGCTCGACCACACCTTCGCCGGCAGCGGAGTGTACGCCGTTTCCATCACCCCCGCCGGCACGAACATCAGCGCCCCGACAATTCCCGTGGTCATCGACAACGTCCCGCCGACCGTGCAGATCAGCGGCCCGACCAGCGGGTCCGTCGGAACCGGCGTGACGCTCAACCTCGTGACCACCGACTCGGCCGCCGACATGGCCGCGGGGTTCACCTACACGGTTGACTGGGGCGACGGCACGCCGGCGCAGACGATTCCACCCGGGTCGACATCCATCAGCTACACCTACACCACCGCCGGGCTATACAGCGTTTCGGTCACGGCCAAAGACAAGGAAAACGCCAGCAGCGCGCCGGTCACCCACCCGCTGGCCATCGACACCCCCGTCACCGTCTACGCCGGCCCCGATGTCACCATCAATGAAGGCGACACGTTCTCGGGAACCGGCCTCTGTGATCCGACGGTCGTCGGAACCGCGACCGTGGATTATGGCGACAACACGCCGGCGCAGCCCCTCACGCTCAACAACGGGTTGTTCGCCCTTTCCCATCAGTATGCCAACAGCGGCCAGTACACCGTCACGGTGACTCTGACGCCCGGGCAGGGCAGTCCCCTGACCGGCACGCGCCTGGTGACCGTGGCCGCCGTCGCGCCGACGGCGCAGGTGTCCGGGGGCGCCTCGGCGCTGAGCGGAACTCCAGTGAGCGTCACCCTGTCGGCGACGGACCCGTTGGCGGCCAACACCGCGGCCGGATTCTCCTACACGGTCGACTGGAACGACGGTTCGGCAATCGAGACCCTGCCGGTCGGCGCCACTTCCGCCACCCACACCTATGCGGCGGCCGGCGTCTTCAACGCCGTCTTCCACGCCCTCGACAAGGACAACGTTTCCAGCAACCCGGTGACGGCGACGTTTACGATCGGCTACCTGACGCTCGGATCCGATGCGACGATTGACGAGGGCGGCACCTTTACGTCAACCGGACACTACGACCGGGCGCACGCGCAACTGCTGTCGGTGAGCTACGGCGACGGCAGCCCCGTGGAAACGCCCGCGCTGACCGACGACGGCACGCTGTCGCTCTCGCACGTGTATACGGACAGCGGCCAATACACCGTGAACGTCACCTACACCCCCGTCACGGGAACCATCGGGTCGGCCACTCAGGTGGTCACCGTGAATCCCGTGGCCCCGACGGCGTCCGTCGGCGGCGCGACTTCCGGCGTGCGCGGGCAGTCGCTGACGATCTCGCTCTCGGCGACGGATCCCTCGACGGCCGACACCACCGCCGGGTTCACCTTCTACGTGGACTGGAGCGACGGCGGCGTCGCACAGACGATCGCGCCCGGCACGACCTCGGCCAGCCACGCGTTCGCCGCGACGGGCGCCTACCACGTCACGGTGACGCCGGTCGACAAGGACGGCACCCAGGGTCTGGCGGTGACGCACACCATCACCGTCGTGGCCGCCCAATTGCAGCCCGATCCGGTGACGCCCGGCCTGCAGGCGCTGATCGTCGGCGGCACCCCCGGCAACGACACCATCGTCCTCAGCCCCGTGACCGGCGGCCGGGTGCAAGTCACCATCAACAAGAGCATCGTCGGCACATTCAAACCAACCGGCCGGATTCAGGTCTTCGGACGCGAGGGCAACGATGTCATCACGATCGCAGCGGGCATCAAGTTCCCGGCCGACCTCTTCGGCGGGCCCGGCAACGACACCCTCAACGGCGGCGGCGGCAACAACATTCTCGTGGGCGGGCCCGGCAACGATGTGCTCAACGCCGGCCCCGGGCGCGACATCCTCATCGGCGGCGCCGGCGCCGACACGCTCAACGGCGGAACCGGCGACGACATCCTCCTGTCCGATTCCACGACGTTCGAAAACGATTTCGTGGCGCTCGGAGCCCTGCAGAAGGAATGGACTCGCAGCAACGCGACTTATGCCCAGCGGGTGGCCCACGTCACCGGCGCCAGCGGAGGGCTCAACGGCACGACCTTCCTCAAGTCGCCGGCCGTTTCCGCGGATGCCTCCTCGGATGTGCTCAACGGCGGCACCGGCACGGACCTGTTCATCCTGCATGCCAGCGGCAAAGGCAAACTCGACAAGGTTACCCATCGCACCGCCAACGAGACGCTGAAGAACCTGGCCTGACGGCGCGGCCGCAGGATGCCGTCCCTCTCAACCCGGTGTGACCATTCTTCCGGGAGGGCCGCAGTCCTCTGCGGCCGTTTCGCGGCGCGACCATTCCGGCCGTGCAGAAGCACGGCCCTCCCGAATCTGTGGGCACGCCCTCTCAACCCCGCTCCGTCGACATTCTCCGGCGCGGGACACATATTGCGGCTTCGGTTTTGGCCCCGGCAGGGGCCGCAGGATTCTGGCCACGGGTGGAGCGACGCCGCTCTGGGCGTCGCGGAACCCGTGGAAGACGGTTCCTCGTTCTTTCTCTTTTCTCTTCGCCCCGGCGGCGGCAGGGCGAAGGAAGTTCTGAGACTGGTCCGTCGCCGCCCCTGGGGCTGAAACCACGTACGCAATCACTGCCCTGCACCCGACATTCCCCGTCGCCGGGCTTGCATTTGGCCGCCCGTGGCGTGACATTCTGTCATACGGTTATGACCCAGCACGCCTCTGACATCCGCACCAAGCCCCCCTGCTCGCGCGAGGATGCGCTGGCCGTGCTTACGCGGCTGCGCCAGCAGGGACACATCGCCTACTTCGCGGGTGGGTGCGTGCGCGATGAACTGCTGGGACGCAAGCCCAAAGACTACGACGTGGCCACGAATGCCCCGCCGGACCGGGTGCGGAAACTGTTCACGCGGACCGAGGCCGTCGGCCAGGTGTTCGGCGTCATCCTCGTGCGGCACGGGCGAAGTGTCGTGGAAGTAGCCACGTTCCGCTCCGATGGCGACTACGCCGACGGCCGGCGACCGGACAAGGTGACGTTCACTACCGCGGAACATGATGCCCAGCGCCGGGATTTCACCATCAACGGACTGTTTCTCGATCCGTTGGAGAATAACCGCGTGATCGACTTCGTGGGCGGGGTGGCCGACGTGCATTCACGGACCCTGCGGGCCATCGGCAATCCGGCGCATCGGTTTGCCGAAGACCATCTGCGGCTGCTGCGGGCGGTACGCTTCGCGGCGCGATTCGAATTGACGATCGAGCCGGCCACCGCGGCCGCCATCCTCCACGATGCGCCGCTGCTCAAACGCATCAGCCCGGAACGTATCGCCGACGAGCTGCGGCTGGCGCTGACGCCGCCCACGCGCAGTGCCGCGTGGCATCTGCTCTGGGAATTCCGGCTCGGGCCGACGGCCTTCCGGTCGCCGCCGTTTTCGCCGGCGCCAGCACAGGGCGGCCGCTCGCTGTTCCTGCGGATCTCGCCGGCCGAGCCGATCTCGTTCGGGCTGGCGCTGGCGGGGGCAGCGCTCGATCTCCACATTGCCGCCGGCGTCGACGTGCTTCCCGCGGTTCAGAAGAAGCCGTTGCTGGGCCTCATCCATTCGCTCCGCCAGAGTCTCAAGATCAGCAACGATGAGTCGGAGGAGATGCAGCGGACGCTGGAGGCACTCGGCCCGTTGCTGGCCGAGGTCTCGCCGACGCCGGCAAAGCTCAAGCGATTCCGAGCCACGCCAATCGCGGAAAACACCCGGCGCCTGCTCGATGCCCTGCATGGCCTGGGACATCGCGTGCCCCGCATCGACGAACTGCGGCTGCGGCTGGGCGAACTCGACGGCGTTGATTGTGCTCCGCCGCCGCTGATCACCGGCGACGATCTGACGGCCGCCGGAATGATGCCGGGGCCGATGTTTAAGCGGATTCTGGATACCGTCTACGATGCGCAGCTTGAAGGGGGGATAGTGGACAAAGCGGCTGGGCTGGCGATGGCGATGGAGATCGCGAAGGCAACGGCTGCGTAGGGTCCGCACTGCGGACCGTTTTGTGCGTATCACGTTGTGCCGTAATTGAGTTCCGTAGGGTCCGCTTCAGCGGACGCGGTTTGGCGCGACCACGCGTCTCCGCGTCCGCAGAAGCGGACCCTACACATCGCAGGCTTGTTGGCGTGTTGTGGTAATCCGAGAAACGCATGGGTAGGATCGGCGTCGATCGGAGTAGCCAAATGAGCGGGAACATGTCTTCTGGGTGGGTGAGTCGATTTATCAGTGACGTGTTGGCAGGTCTTGCCGTATGCTGGCACGCCATCTTCGCACCGAGGTCGCCGTGGACGGCACACAACGATGCTGGAAGAAAGGCCCTTGATGCCGGGCACTACGATGACGCCGAGAGGCTGTTCCTCCTGGCACTGAAGACTGCTGAGGAATTCGGGCCGTCCGATGCAAGACTTGCCACAAGCCTGAACAACCTTGCGTGGCTCTACCAACTCCAGGCCAGGCATGAGGAGGCCGAGTTGTTACACCAGCGGGCGCTGGCGATCGACGAGAAGACGTTGGCGCCGGATGATCCGGTGATCGCGAAACGCCTGAACAACCTTGGCTTGCTGTACCTGCGTCAGGCCAAATACGACCAAGCAGAGCCGTTGCTCGGTCGTGCGCTGGCAATCTGGGAGAAGGCGTTGGGGCCGTACCATATGGATGTTGCCACAGGCTTGGACAACCTCGCTGCGCTCTACCGGTGCCAGGCAAAGTTCGGTGAGGCCGAGCCGCTGCACAAGCGTTCGCTGGCGATCCGCATGAGCGTGTTAGGGCCGAATCACCGAAGTGTTGCCGAAGTCCTCAACCATCTGGCTATGCTCTACGATTGCCAGGGCAAGTACGATCAAGCTGAGCCGTTGTACAAGCGTTCGTTGGCGATACTGGAGAAGGTGTTGGGTTCGGATCATACGGATGTCGCCGCAAGCCTGAACGCCCTCGCGATGCTCTACAACAGCAAAGGCAAGTACGATCTCGCCGAGCCGCTATACAAACGCTCGCTGGCCATTCGCGAAAAGGCGTTGGGGCCGGATCATCCGGACATCGCCGGCACCCTCAACGGTCTTGCTTTGCTCTACGACAGGCAAAAGAAATACGCGGAGGCCGAACCGCTCAACAAGCGATTGCTGGCCATCATTGAGAAGTCGCTGGGTCCAGATCATCCAGATGTCTCGATCGGGCTCAACAACCTTGCCTGGCTCTACAATAACCAAGGCAGATATGCGGAGGCCGAGCCGTTGTACGAGCGGGCGCTGGCGATTTCCGAGAAGGTGCTTGGGCCGGAGCATCCCAATGTTGCGACGAATCTGAACAATCTCGCCACGGTCTACAGGCACCGCGGCAAATTCGATCAGGCTGAACCGCTGCACAAACGGTCGTTGGCGATTCGGGAGAAGGTGCTGGGACCGGATCATCCGCATGTCGCAGCGAGTTTGAACAAACTTGCGTTGCTCTACCATAGCCAAGGTAAACACGATCAGGCCGAACCGCTCCACAAACGATCGCTGGCGATCCGGGAGAAGGCGCTGGGGCCGGATCACCCGGATTTCGCCGAGGGTCTTGAGAACTACGCCGACATGCTGAAAGTAACCGGAAGAGCGGTCGAAGCCGCTGACATACTCAAGCAGGCGGAGGGCATTCGAAAACGTCGCCAAGAGAAGCGTTCGTAAGGTCCGCGTCAGCGGACGCGGTTCGGCGCGACCACGCGTCTCCGCGTCCGCTGAAGCGGACCCCACGAATGTGCCTCACACGCCGCAATGGTCCTACGGGTTCAGAGGGAACTGCCATGTGCCCCAGAGGGCCGGGGTCAGTTCGGCTTCGCTGGGGACATCGGCCGTGATCGCCGTCGCTTTGTTGTTCCAGTAGACGCGCTGCAGCGTCTGGAAACCGTTGCCGCGGAGAATGCCGATGTCAGCCTTGATCTTCAGACCGGCTGTGGGGTTGAAGCCCAGCAACTCCAGAGGCACGGAGATCTCGAAGTTGCCGTCGGTGCCGGCCAACTCGACGCGGTCGCTGATGTCCTCAACGCGGTCGATGGTGATCGTGCGCCACGGCGATGAAAAGGGGACTGGTTCGTTTGTGCCGGGGACGGCCGCGCGATAGAGCACGGCCAGTTTCCTGCCCTTGGCCATGGTTACGAGCAATCGCTGGTCGCCGGGGGCGGGGCGCGTGCGTTTGGGGTCGGCCTGGGCGTTGGCGCCGATCATGACGTCGAGTGCGCCGCCGGTCTTGAAGGGGGCATTGGCGACCTCGCCGCTGTTCTTCAGCAGATCCTTGTCGCCCGTCCGCCAGGCGATGAACAGCTTGCCGCCGGCGATGGCGACCGCCGCCGAGACGTCGTAGGGCTTGGAGTTGCTGTCGAAATTGGCGGCCACGCCGCGCTTGTCGATGCTGGCCCAGTCGGCGCCGGCCCAGTCGTCAAGCTTGCCATCAACCTTGGGCGATTCCTTGGGGACTGCGACGGTGAGCACGCCGGAACCGGCCGACGCCTGGCGGCTCATCTCGCGGCGCAGGTTCCATGCCTGGGCGGACTTGAGGTCGTCTTCGCTCACGCGCACGGTCGCCTGCGGCAGGCGGCGGATGCCTTCGAGACCGTCTACTTTGACGACGCTGCTGCGCCCGCCATCAACGATGTACACCTGCCCGTCGGCCGTCTGGGTGATCGACGGCCAGAAGTTCTCATCGTGCGGGCTGACGTCGTTGAGCAGCATGCCGCGCTGGGCGACCGGCATGGACCAGCTTCGGCCCACGCGCACATCCTTGAACAGTTCGGCTACGAACAGGCCATCGGCCGTGAAGAGATATATCGGACCCATGTTGCCATTGACACACCAGAGCGGTCCGGCGTCGCTGCCCTTGGGGGTGACGAAATCGCCCAGCATCCGCGTGGTGCCGATCACCTCGCCGGGGAAACTCGGGGTGGCGGCCTCGTGCGAGGCGTGCAGCCCCGGCCAGAGATTGGGATAGGCCCACATCGGAGTGCCCTTGAAGGCGCCACCCAGGGAATAACCCGTGTAGGGCTTGGTGGCGTTGGCGGAAACCGTCCAGCCATCGGGGTGGCACAGGGCCTGTTCGCCACCGGAACTTGGCGGCGGATTGGCGCCGTCCACGAGTTTCTCCATGGCCGCCAGATCGTAAACCGGAACGCCGGCCTCGGTGAACTTCCGCACCGGCAG
>JBIOJL010000013.1:0-33107 GCA_044450885.1 Tepidisphaerales bacterium | reverse complement strand
GGTCAAGAGCAAGAAGGCGACGACGGGCACGGCGATCAACGCAGCGTGGAGCAAGGCCGGACGGCCCGGCAAGTGCGATTACGTGCTGAGCAACATGGTTTCGGCAAAGAAGCTCAAGCGAATCAAGCTGACCGACGAGCGGGGCAGCAAGTACAGCGTGGCGTGAAGGCGGCCATGGGCATCGTGATCCCCTGCGATCGCCTGCGGGCCGAGACCCTGGACGCTCTCATTGAGGAATTCGTCACCCGTGACGGCGCCGTCCACGGGCACACGGATACTCCGATCGAGCGGCAGATCGCGGCCGTGCGGCGCCAACTCAAGTCCGGCGATGCGGTGATCTTGTATGACGAGGAGACGGAGAGTTTGACGATTCTGCCGAAGGACAAGTCATAGCCCGCTCAGTGGAGCAAATGCGGAGTGGACCTGGGCGGATGGGCTGCCCGTGGAGGTCGATTGGCGCGAATCGGCTCTTCCGATGGTGAGACGGGACAACCGTTTCGTCCCCGGCGCCTATTCCCGCCCGCGCTGGAGCTGCTTCAGCAGAGGCGTGAATGCCAGAATGACCAAGCCGGCGCCGATCGAGGAAACCACGAAGATGAAGAAGAAGTCAGCCTGTCCGCCGAAATGCCAGGGGAGGCTGATCTTGCCCTGCTCGATTGGCTTGGCTTGCGCCGCAATCAGCCCTCCGCCCAGATTGGCGCTGAACGAAGAAACGAAGTAGAGGCCCATGAGCAGGGAAACGAACTTGACGGGGGCTGCTTTGGTGACGTAGGACAGACCTGTCGGCGAAAGACACAGTTCGCCCAAGGTGTGCCAGAAATAGGTCATGAAGATCAGGAACATGCTGGCCTTGGCGGCGCCACCGATCGCGCGCTGGCCGGCCCAGACCATGAAGATGAAGCCGACGCCCAGCAAGATCAAGCCGAGCCCGATCTTGACCGGCTGGCTGGGGTTCATATTCCGCTGTCCCAGACCCGTCCAGATGCCGGCGAAGATGGGCGCGAAGATGAAGATCAGGCCGGCATTGATCGACTGAAACCAGGTGGTGGGAATCGCATTGAAGTTCGCCACCCATTTCATGTACCCCAGCGGCGTGAGAATTCCAACCGCCGCCAGGGAAATGGCGACCATGACGCCCAGGATCGACGCAGTCGCGGCCTTGTAGCGGCGCTGCCGGTCGAAGCGGATGATGGCCATGATGAAAGCAGCCGTGGCGGCCACCCCAACGATGAAGCCAAGGCCGCAGATCAGCCAGACCCGCCATCCTCCGGACGTGCAGAAGGTCTTGAGCCAGAAGGGCAGTCTGATGGCACGGGCCGTGTTTTCGTCGGTGAAGACGTTGATCGTGGATCCGGCCTGCTCGAAAGGAAGCCAGAAGAACGCGTTGAACAATATGTAGACGAATATGGTGATTACCGGGCCGCGGTCGTCGCGTTCGTTGATCGAGATGAACCAGACCATCCAGGCGAATATGATGCCGACGAGCGTGAGCACCACCAGCCAGCCAAATGCCGGACGAGCTTTGAGGTACCCGAGCAGCCCGGTGATCAAGCGCGTGGCTCCCGCGTGGTAGGCCAGCGCGATCAGCACCGCGATCGCAAGCGATCCGAACAGGAGCATTGCGGCTGTACGTGACGCCCCCGGGTTGGGCGAGTCGCCGATCCCCGTGAGGTAGAACGGCCGCCCGATGATGTACAGGCAGAGCCCCAGCAGCATGCCCACGGCCGCCGATCCGAAGCCATAGTGCCAGCCGACTTTTTCGCCAAGGGTGCCACAGATGAAGGCGCAGATGAAGGCACCCAGGTTGATGCCCATGTAAAAGATTGTGAAGGCGCCGTCGCGCCGGGGATCGCCCGCGGGGTAGAGCTGGCCCACCATCACCGAGACTGTCGGCTTGAAGTACCCGGTGCCAAGGATGATGACGGCCAGACCCATCATGAAGAGCGACATACCGGCGGCATTGTTCGCGAGTTCGCCGATGCCGCTGAGGCCCAGGATGACGTGCCCCATTGAAATGAGAATGGCGCCGATGAGCATCGAGCGATGGGTGCCGATGAGCCGGTCGGCGATCATGCCGCCGAAGATGGGCAGCAGATACGCCAGGCCGGTGTACCAGCCGTACAGCGTCATGGCCCCGGATTCGACCCAGTTGCGGCCGGATTGGTAGGTGTTAAGGGCTGCCACGACCTCGAACGGCTTGTCCGACGGTTTGAGATCTTTGTCGGGCTTGATTTCGCTCGAGATGATTCCAGCGTTGTCGTTGACCGTGAACAGCGTACGGGAATCGGCCTTCTCTCGCGCAATGGCAATGCTGCACTTGACCGGCTTGTCGGTGGGATTGGTGATGCGGAAGGCAACCTTCTGCGTGTCAAATGGCCCGCCCTTGGGGCCGGAGATGCTGACGGGATCGCCGACATCGGCGGGCAGCGGCTCCCATATCTTCTTTTCCGCATCCTTCGGATCCTGGACCTGCTGCATCCGCGTGATCTTCAGCAGGGGCTGGCCGGTCACTTTGGGCGCTTCGGGGATGCGCGCGAAATTGCCCTGTCCCACCGCAAGGATGAACTGTCGGCCCTGCGACGCCTTCTGCTCCTTGCCATCCACCTGCCGCATCTCGACGACTTCGAGATTGTTCACATAGATTCCGTTGGGCAGTTCCTTGGCCGCGAAGATGGTGATCAGGTAGAGCACCAGCAGCCCGCGCATGCCGTAGTACGAGAATCGTTCCCACATTTCCACGAGGAAGAGCAGGAAGAGGCCGGCGGGGTGGCCGAGGAAAGTGCGAGACGAGGCAGGGCGATGGACGTGATTCGTGGGCTGCGACGTTTGCATGCGGTGTCTCCGGATTTTGCGGTGTTATAGCGGGAGCGCTGCGAAGACAGAAGCGCGAAACGGGGTGAAATGCAGAATGCGGAACGACGGGCATCTCTCCTGGGACGCTCCGGGCTCATGTCGCCATGCCGTGCCATTTACAGCGTAAGGTGACAAGCGGTCCGCAATGCGGACCCTACTCAAGCCAATTCACTTTCGCCATGGCGCGGATGGTCACCGGGCCGATGAGGCCGGACGGCACCAGCGGGGAATCCTTCTTCCAGAGACGCCAGCTTGTGAAGGTCAGGCGGCCGGTCGGGCTGGGTTTGTCTTCGGCCAGCCACGCCGGCCATTCCTTGAGCGTGCCGTCCGGTTTGCGCTGGCTGTCTTCCGGCAACTGCTCGTCGCCGATCAGCCGGTTGATCCAGAGGTTGACGACCTTGATCTCCAGGGTGTTCTCGCCCGCCTTCGCGGCGTCCGTGATGTCCAGGCGATACGGCGTGTGCCAAAGAAGGCCGAGGTCTTTGCCGTTGAGTTTCACCTCGGCCATGACCTCCACGCGGCCGAGGTCGAGGTAGAGGTGGCGATCCTTCCCGAGCAACTCGGCCGGGACGTTGATGGTTTTTCGATACGCGGCCGCGCCGGAGTAGTATTTGATTCCGGCCTCGGCTCGCGCGCTCCAGTCTTCGAGCTTGTCGAACACGGCTTTCTCTGGCCCGCCCCACTTTGGGTCGAAGGCCACGTCCCATACGCGACTCACGTCAAGCGCCGCCGGCATTGGCGGGACGGGGACCTGCCGCGTGCGCCCGTCGGCCGTCTTGACTACATATGTGCCAGGCCGATTCACTTCGCCGCGCTGCAGGTCGATCTCCGGCGTGTCATCGCGGACGACCGGCGCCGGCCGGGCCTGTGCCAGCTTGGCGATTCCCTCGTCCGTCAGGGCCTTGTTGAACTGCTGGAGGCCGACCATTTCGCCACGGAATGGCGGCACGGTGCGCCCGTGCGGCACGTCGACGCCGCCATGCACGGGCATCGCGCCCTTGAGTCCTTGTTTGACGAGCTTCCCATTGACGTACAGACTCGGCTGCCCATCGCGATAGACAACGGCCAGGTGCGTCCAGTCCTTGATTTCAGTGGGATGGGCGAGCGAGACGGAGAAGTAGTCGGCCCCGTGCTCGTGGACGCAGACGCCGTTGGTGCCGGCGGCGATGCCCGCGCCGGCCTGCCCGTCCCCGTATACCTCGTGGCCCGGCGGCGGATACAACACGTCGTTGCGGTTCCAGTTATACGCGACCACGCCTTTGACCGTCTCCGCACCCAGCATGGTGGCGGCCGACGGCTTCACCCACACGCTCATGGTGAAGGTGTTGACGGTGTCCGCAGCAGCGCCGCCGGCGGCCGCGGACCAGCGAATCTGCTCCTGGCCGTCGCGGGTGATCGAAACCACGCGGTCGGCATCCTTCGCACTGCCCGGGCGGAACACGACGAAGAGCGATTCGGCAGGGCCGAAGCGCATGGGGATGCGCGTCACGCCGTCCTTCTCGTCGAAGGCAACGGCGCGCTCGATTGTCCCCGTTTCCGGGCGCCAGAACGCGGGCGTCTTGCCGGTGACGCGGAACGCGCACAACGTCTCCACCGCCTGCGCAGCTCCGTTGGCAACGAAATACGAATCCACATCGCCGATCTTCCGGTGGATGAAACGCACGCGACGATCGGCCGCGAAATCAGGCTTCACGCCCTTGTCCGCCAGCACTTGTTCCGCGGTCTTGCCGCCGATTACCTTGCCGGAACTCCACAGCTCGTCGGCCAGCTTCGCCAGTTCGGCATCGCACTGGGGATAATCCGACAGGCTCGGCGATTTCTTGGGCCGGTTGCCGACAATCGTCGCGCCCGCATCGGCCAGTTCCTTGATCCGCCGCAGCAGCGCTGGTGTCATCGTTTCCGCTCCGGAGAGCGACAGCACCCGGTAGTTCATCCCATCGGGCAACACCAGCCGGCCATCTTTCACCGTCACGCGCGTCATCAGCACCTCGGCGTTGCATCCGTCGAAGTTGTAGCGGGGCCGATCGGGCGGGTTTCCTTTGAGCACGCCCGCGGGCGGAGTGAAACGCATGGGCGAGCCCTCGGGCTGGAGATAGAGCACATCCGCCACGAACAGCCCTTCGCGCAGCATATATTGACACCGCGACAGATACTGATGCCAGGCCGCCGATTGCTCCCACCACGTCTGCCCGCGCTCATAGTGCAGTCCCCACGGCCCCATCGACATCCCCGGCCGGCGGTCCGGCCACGGCTGCAGCGCATAGCGATGGAACACGAAGCGGTTGATGCCCTCGCAGAACGCCCAGTCGCCCAGCGCCTTGATGTAGCCCGGATGTCCCTGCCACTTCTCCGCATCCGTCGCCGTGAACGCCTCCGCGCCCAGAATGCGCTTGCCGTAGATGTGCGCGGCCGACGACATCTCCGTGCAACTGTAGGCCGCGCCGGCAAGCTGCCACGACCAGAATTCGGCCATCGGCTCATCACAACGCCCCGCATACGCCAGATCCTCGCAGGGATTGGCGTCATACGCCTCGATCGACAGCCGCAGGCCGTTCTTGTGCGCCAGGTCGCGGAAGTGCGCGGTGTAGTTCTCGTGCATCAGGTCGTTGACGGTCATCCGCAGATCCCAGAGAAACCGCTCGGAGACCTCGAGGCTGTCGACCACCCGCCCGCTCATCACCGGCAGGAACGGCCACATGTCATAGCCCCGACGCTTCTGGAACTCCTCGCGGAAGCCGGTCGTCCAGTTTTGCGAGCCCACTTCCCAACTGTCGATGTGCGTCGACACCAGCGTCTTGCCGGCACGCGGGCCGACGTCGGCGATGAGTTTGCCCATGAGCCCGTCGAACATGGCTTCGGCGCCTTTCTTACTCAGTTTGTCGCACTCGAGCCCCCTGCCGTCCAGCGGCGCGGGATGGTTGTCCTTGCCGGTCGGTGTGTGGCCGATCCGCATGATCGTCCACTTTCCCTCGGGCACATCCCAAGTGAGCTTGCCGTCGGGCTGCATCTTGGCTGTCAAGTCTAGCACGCGGTCGCGCGCGATGGCCGCCCCCGCCGGTGCGGCCGGCCAGTCGGCCTTGGGTGGCAGATGCTGCGTTGTGAACGCAGCCTTGCCGGCAATCTCGGCGATGCGATAGTCCGACGCCGTCGGAAATGCGATCACCGTGATGTCACGGTAGAAGTTGGCGACGGCCTTGGGCTGTGGCAGGACCGCGTCGAACTTCTTGCCGCCGTCGGCGGGCGTTTCGGTCCAGATCACCTTCTGCATGGCCAGTTCGGGCGTGATCCAGGGGCCACCGCTGCCGCACCAGCCGGCGTCGTTATTCATGTTCACTTCCAGACCCAGGCGCTCGGCCTCGAGGCAGACGTGCTTGAAGAGTTCGCGCCACTCAGGCTTGGCGAACCCGGCCGGGCCGTTGGGCGCGCCCTGATCGACTTCCATGATGAGCACGCCGCCGATGCCGACGCGTTTCATGGCTTCCAGGTCGGCCGTGATCCCCTGCCGGGTGATGTTGCCGTTGAGCCAGAACCAGTAGACCCAGGGTCTGGCCGCATCCGGCGGTTCGCGGAATGCCTTCTCCATGTCCGACTGCCCGCGCGCCAGGCCAGCCGCCAGGACCAACGACAACGCCGCCAGAAACCACGTGCTCCGCATCATGAAGACTCCCTCGTTGTTGGTACTGGCTCCCATGTTACGTCGGGCTGGGCGTTGGTGCCATTCCCAGGGCCGTCCCAGGGCCGTCCCTCGGCAATTGCATCCGGCCGTTCGCCCAGGTTCGGAGTTCACAAGTTCGGAGTTCACGCTTCAGCGTGTCTTTCTGCCGAAACACCCACAAGACACGCTGACGCGTGAACTCCGAACGGCCTTTCGATCGCTGTTTCGGCCAAACGTAATTGCTCTGGCTCCAATCCACACTTGGACGCCCGCGTGGTAATGATGAATCAAGGAGAACCATTCATGCGTCACCTGGCTCTATCGCTCATCGCGCTTTGCCTCGTCGCCATGCCGCTGCACGCGGCCGAGAAGCTCAAGGCCCTCATCCTCGATGGCCAGAACAACCACGACTGGAAAGGCTGCCAGCCGGTGCTGAAAGGCAGCCTCGAAGAGTCCGGCCGCTTCACCGTCGATGTCTCCTCGTCACCCGCGGCAAACGCCCCCGCCGACCAATGGAAAGCCTGGCGGCCGAAGTTCTCCGACTACGCGGTGGTCGTCTCCAACTACAACGGCCAGGACTGGCCGGAAGAAGTCAAGACCGATTTCGTGAACTACGTCAAGAACGGCGGCGGCCTGGTCGTCGTCCACGCAGCCGACAATTCCTTTGGCAACTGGGCGGAATACAACGAAATGATAGCCGTTGGCGGCTGGGGTGGCCGCAACGAGAAATCAGGCCCGATGGTCCGCTACCGCGACGGCAAGATCGTCTTCGACACCACGCCCGGCGCCGGCGGCACCCACGGCGCCAACCACGAGTTCGTCGTCGAAACCCGCGACGCCGAGCACCCCATCATGAAGGGCCTGCCGGCCAAGTGGATGCACGCCAGCGATGAACTCTACGCCAAGATGCGCGGCCCGGCGAAGAACCTCACCGTCCTGGCGACGGCGTTCTCCGCCCCCAACAAGGGCGGCACCAATGAGAACGAGCCGATCCTGATGGTCATTTCCTACGGCAAGGGCCGGGTGTTCCACACCGTCCTGGGCCACGACACGCGCTCGATGTCGGGCCTGGGTTTCCAGGTCACCCTCTGCCGCGGGGCGGAGTGGGCGGCGACCGGCGCCGTGACGCTCCCGGCGCCCAAGGCCGAAGACCTGCCGGCGGACAAGGCGGCGACCCACAAGGTCGCGGCGAAATAGCGCGGCGGCACCACCGTTTCGGCGGCGGATCGCTCCAGTTTCCCAAAGGAATTTGGGTGCCACGCCTTGATCGTGGTACCGCCTTCAGGCGATCTGAAGAGCCGCCTGAAGGCGGTACTACGAACGTGACCGGGAAGCACGGCTTGCGGCAGACAAGCCGTGGCACCCACCCAGACAGGATCCACAGGAACAACTCCGCACACCTCGGCGCACGGCCAACCTCCTGAGAGTGATTTTCCACTTGCCTCGGCCGCTCCGGTGAGCAACAATCCACCATCACAACAACAGGGAGACGCTATGTTCGATCGCTTCGTCGACACGCTCGAATCCCGGCAGTTCCTCTCCGGCGGCTGCGCTCCGGTGCCGGACGCCCCGGCCGCCGGCCAGCCCGCTGCGTCCGCCATGCTGGCTTCGCCACGCCGGGTCAGCCCCAGCGTCTACCTTGGCACGTACAGCGGCAAGGTCACCGTCACCTCGCCGGCGATCATCCCGCCCTTTCCGGCGACGCTGGTCATCAAGTCCATATCGGCGACATTCGTCGTCAAAGGCACCATGTCCTTCCCGGCCCTGGGCTATAAGAACCTGCCTTTCAGCGTGAAGAGCAAGTTAGACCCCAACACCGGCAAGTTCACCATCTACTATTCCAAGGCCGGCACGGGAGTCGGCAGCGGCTCGGTCACCCTCACCGGCACGGCCAATTCCAAGACCAAGGTCATCACCGGCAAGTTCACCGGCAGCATCGTCTATCAAGGCATGCCCGTTTCCGGCGTTGGCACGTTCAAGTTCACCAAGACGGCGTGAGCGTCGACGCGCGTGTCGATGACAGACAAGAACGATTCCGCTGAAAAAGTGCCGCCGACGCCCTAGTCGGCGGGATGCAACCGCGTTCCCACGCGATGACGCAGGGGCCGTTGGCCCACTCTGATCGCCGACCGGGGGGTTCTTCCGCGGAATCAAGAATGTCTGTCCCGCCAGCATCTGGCAGGGACATTGCCGAAAGTGTCATGGACCCCGCAGAAGCGGCATCCGAAATATCTCTCACCTCAACCCCCACCTTATGGGTACAATACCTGTCGAGGTACCCATGATGCGACTCACCCCGTGGTTGCTTGTGATGCTGCTTGCCGCTCCCAGCGTGCTTGCCCAGCAGAACAATTTCAACAACAACAACAACAACAACAACAACAATAATAACAACAACAATAACAATAATAACCAGGCGCAGGCCTTCGGCATCTGCGTCGACCCCGAAGGCCAGCTTGTTCGCCGTACCCAGGACCAGCGGGCGGAACTGGCCCGCATCCAGAAGAACGCCAAACCCGGCCAGGCTGTTCTCGGCGCCGTCTCCATCCCCAAGACTTTCGCCAAGGCGTGCGAGTGCATTGCCCAGGGTCAGCCGCTCCCCGAAGACCTGCGCTATCTCAAGGGTCTGGTGCAGGTTCGCTACCTGATCGTCGATCCTGAAAACCACGACCTCCTGATCGCCGGGCCGATGGAACCCTGGGACGCGGCCAATCCCACTGAGCCCCGCGGCAAACTGACCGCCCGCCCCGTTCTCCAATTCGACGATCTCGTCGTGGCCCTGCGCAATGGACTGGCGAAGAAAGCGCGGCCATTCGGCTGCTCCATCGACCCCGCGCCGCACGCCGTTGAGAAAGGTCTGGCCGCACTTGCGGAGAACCCCGGCGCCAACCGGTCCCAATTGGCCGAAGCTGTCGCTCAGAAACTTGGCCCGCAGCCCGTCCGTTTCTTCGGCATCGCGCCCGACACCCGCATCGCCTTCATCTGCGTCGCGGCCGACTATCAGCTCAAGCACTACACGCTCGGCCTGGAGACCATTCCCGTCCCCGGCGCGGGCGTTCCGGTGGATACCTCGCGACCGGCCGGCAACGGGTTCTGGTTCGAGGCCGCCTACGAGCCGTTGCTGGTCTCCCCGGACGGCAACATCTATGGCATCCGTGGGCCTCGGCTTCAGGTCAAAGCCGGAGCGATTCCTTTTGATGCTCGCGGCGCGACCGAACGGGCCATCGCCTGGTCGAAAACCGTGTCGGCCAACATGGACCGCCTGGCCGCCGCCATGCCCATCTATGCCGATGTCCAGAACTTCGCCGACCTGTCGCTGGTGACCAGTCTGATCCGGCTGGACAAGCTGGACAGGAAAGCCGGCGTCGATCTCGCCTGGGCGCTGGATTCGGCCGCCTATCAGCCGGCCAAGGTACCCACGCCGCGCACCGCGCAGGTCCTGACCAACTACACCAACGGCAGCCTCGTCGCCGGCGGCGTGCAGCTCTCCACCGACAGCTTCGCCAACCCGCAGGCCCGCGAGCAGGAGCAGAAAGCCGAACTCGATCCGGCACGCAAGCTCATTCCCGCGCGCTGAACACGCGACATCAAGTGGGGCCAGCGTCCCCGCTGGCCGCGAGAGAACGTGTAGATTCCCGAACTCCAGGCCAGCGATGACACTGGCCCCACTGTGTCCATCTGGACGCGTGCGCGTTGACCGCGCGCCAAACCACTCCCTATGATGGGCGGACCACGCAGGAAGCTTCCTATGCCCCGTCCGCTCATCGGTATCACGCTCGACGCCGCCGACAAACCCGGCCGCTATGAACTCAACCACGACTACGCCACGTCCGTCGAGAAGGCCGGCGGCATTCCGTTCCCGCTGCCGTACATGCTCGATCATGCCTTGATTCCCGAACTGCTCGATCATCTCCACGGCGTCCTGCTGACCGGCGGCAATGACATGGACCCCGCGCGCTACGGCCAGAAACGGCACCCCGATGCCATCCCGCTCGAGCCGGAACGGGAGCGCTTCGAGTTTGCTCTGCTGGCCGAGATCGAACGTCGCAGACTGCCTGTCCTGGGCATCTGCCTCGGCTGCCAAGTCATGAATGTCCATCGCGGCGGTTCGCTGCACCAGTTTCTGCCGGATCTGCCACGCGACGGTACGCTGGAACATCGCCGGCTCGACCGGGAGTGGCCGCGCCATCCGGTGCGGATTGATCCCGGCACGCGGCTGGGTCGGCTTTGGACGAAACCCGAGTTGTCGGCCAATACCTATCACAAGCAGGCGATTCACGAGCTTGGCCGCAGCCTCCGCATCGTCGCCACCGCGCCCGATGGAATCGTCGAAGCCATCGAAGACCCCGGTCTTCCCCTGTTCGCCGCCGTCCAGTGGCACCCCGAACGTCTCAGCGACGAGCCCGACCACCTGGCCATCTTTCAACTGCTGGTACGCAGTGCAACGTAGGGTCCGCACTGCGGACCATTTCTTCCGGCCACCAACCCATGTCCCGCCGCCTCCTCATCCTCGTCACCGACCTCGAAATCGGCGGCACCCCCACCGTCGTCCGCGAACTCGCCATCCGCCTGCACGCGCGTGGCCATCGTGTTGCCGTCGCCTGTCTCGGCCGCCGCGGCCCGGTTGCGGATCAGATCGCCAGCGCCGGCGTTGACGTCACTGCATTGAGTGCGGTCGGCCAGTGGGACCTGCGCATCCTGCCGCGACTGATCACGCTTCTCCGCACCGGACAGACAAATCGTGGTATGGCGATCCAGCCCGTGGTGCCGGCACTCCGGCACACCAAGCCCTCACCCCAGCCCTCTCCCGATGGGAGAGGGAGCCGTAACGCCGCGGAGTACCGCGGCACACGGGCTGGAAGCCCGTGCCACGACAGTTCGGCCGCCACCCGGTTTGACACCGTGCTCAGTTTCCTCATCCACGCCAACGCGCTTGCGAGCGTCGCCTGCTCCCTCACTCGTACCCGCCTTTTTCAGTCCATCCAGACCACCCAACCCTGGCCACGCTGGCATTGGGCAGTGCAGCGTTTCATCGCCCCGCTGGCCGAGCGTATTGTCGTCCCCTCGCAGTCCGTGGCCGACGTGGCCCGCGACTGGTCCGGGATCGCGCCATCGCAAATCCAGATCATCCCCAACGCCATCGACCCCGCGGATTTCAACATCACCCCCCTGCCCGTCTCGACCCCCGCTCACATCGGTTTCATTGGCCGGCTCGATCCCATCAAACGTGTCGGCGACCTCATCGAGGCCATCGCCATACTTACGGACGAAGCCCGCCTCCAGAACTGGGGCCGACGCCCTCGTCGGCCGCTTGGGAGCGATCCGGGAAGGCCGACGGGGGCGTCGGCCCCGCTCTTCCGCGACGTTGTGCTCCACATCTTCGGCGACGGCCCCGAGCGCCCGCGACTGGAGCGACAGATCGGCGATCTTGGCCTGCAGCGCCATGTGACCCTCCACGGCGCGGTCCCCCGTCCGCAGGATGCCCTCGAGCAGATCTCGGTTCTGGTTCTCCCTTCCGCCGCCGAGGGTTTCGGCCTCGTTCTCATCGAAGCCATGGCCGCCGGCGTCCCGGTCATCGCCACCGACGCCCCCGGCATCCGCGACGTGGTCCGGCACGACCACACCGGCATCCTCGTCCCCATCTGCTCGCCGGCGAGCCTCGCTTTCGCCATCCAGCGACTGCTCGACGACGGACAACTCCGCCAGCGACTAACCGCCGCCGCCCGCTGCGAAGTCGCCCGGCGTTTCTCCTGGTCCTCCATCCTCCCCGTCTACGAAGAACTCCTCTCTCCTGAGCCCTGAACCCTGATTGAGAATTGCAAATCCACCCGCCATCGCTAAAACACACGCTGCTAATGATCGCATTTGTCTCCACACCCCGATCCATCGAACACCATACCGGCGCTGGCCATCCCGAACGTCCCGATCGTCTCCGTGTCATCGACCGCGCCCTGCGGCAATCAGGACTGCTCAACGGCGCCGACCCATACCCCGAGTTTCAGCACGATCTTGGCCCCCTGCCGTCGTTTCACCGCAAGCTGCTGCACATCAGCCCGGAACCCGCCGACCGCAAATGGGTGTCGCTCGTGCATCGCGCGGGATACATCGAGCACATCGCTCAAGTATGTGAAACCGGCGGAGGTTTGCTCGACCTCGGCGATACACCCGTCTGTCCGGCCAGCCTCGACATCGCCCTGCTCGCCCTCGGCGGCGTGTTGCAGGCGTGCGATGCCGTTCTCACCGGCCAGGCCCGGCGCGCCTTTGCCGCAATCCGCCCGCCCGGCCACCACGCCGAGCCCGACCGGCCCATGGGTTTCTGCCTCTTCTCCAACATCGCCATCGCCGCCCGCTACATCCAGCAGCGGTACAACATCGAGCGCGTGGCCATCGTCGATTTCGACGTCCACCACGGCAACGGAACCCAGGCCGCGTTCGAGGCCGATCCGTCCGTTTTCTTCTGCAGCATTCACCAGCATCCGCGCACCTGCTACCCCGGCACCGGCTTCGCCTGGGAGATCGGAACCGGCCGCGGCCGCGGTTACACACTGAATCTCCCCATGGACCCCGGCTGTGGCGACATGGAGTATCTGCGGGTGATCGAGTCCAGGCTCGTGCCCGAACTGGACGAATTCGTGCCCGACGTGATGCTGCTCTCGGCCGGCTTCGACGCCCACGCCGACGACCCTCTGGCCGATATGAAGGTGAGCGAGGAAGGTTTCGAACTGATCACCCGCACGCTCGCGGCTGTGGCCGACCGCCACTGCCAGGGCCGCGTGGTGAGCGTCCTCGAAGGCGGCTACAACTTGCGGGCGCTGGGGCGGAGCGTGGTGAGGCACCTGATCGGCCTGGGAGCGCGCTGACGACAACGCGCGGCGAATGCCGAATGACGATCCGAATGACGAGAGAAGCCCGAATGCTCAAATGCCGAATTCGTCATTGGTCATTTGAATGTTCTTTCGTCATTCGAGCTTCGTCATTCGTCATTCTCTGAAGTCCTTCCCTGAAGTACACTTCAGAGCATGCTCCAACTCACCCCCGACGAATGTCGCATTCTCGGCGTCCTTATCGAGAAGGAACTCACCGTTCCCGGCAACTATCCGCTCTCCCTCAACGCCCTTATGGACGGTTCCAACCAGAAGAACAACCGCGAGCCGCTGGTACAGTTCAACGAAGACCGCGTCTTCCATGCCGTCGACCAGCTTCGCGCACAGGGGCTGGTGGTGCGCATCGACCAGGCCAACAGCCGCGTGCCCAAGTTCAAGCACCAGGCGCCGGAAACGCTCTCCCTCAATCGCTACGAACTGGTCATCCTCGCCGAACTCCTGCTCCGCGGTCCGCAGACGGCGGGCGAAATCCGTACACGGGCTTCGCGCATGCACCACCTGGACACACTGGAGATCGTCCAGCAATCGCTCGACGGCATGGCCGCCCGCCCCGAGCCGCTGGTCCGCCAGATTCCCGGCGGCCGCGCTCCGCGCTACGTGCAACTTCTTTGCCCCGACGCCCACCCCATCGACGCCACCCCGTCCGACTCGCCGGCCGCGGCGATGCCAACTACGCGCTCCCTCACCGACCGCATCGACCAACTCGAATCGCAGGTGCGGACGCTCCGCGATGCCGTCCACAAGATGGCGGAGGCGCTGGGGGAGAGGAGCGTGCTTGAGATACTTGACCGGGAAGTGGCCGATCAATACCCGCGCAGTTCCCCGTAGTCCATTTGATCCAGAACATTCTTGAATATGGTTCGCATCCGGTGCGTGAATGATTTGTTCTCGGCCAGGTTCTCAAACCCTGAGCGAACCAGTGCAGGCGGCATGGCGGACAATGTGTCAATCACCGCCCTCAGGTAACGCCGCGTCGTGTTCGTGCTCTTGACCCGCGTGAGCTCGCCGAACAGCAAGTCGGCGCAGGATTGGGTCTTCACGTCAAGCAGGGCCCGGACGATAACCTCGCGATCTTCCCAGTCGTCGCCGCGACTGATCAGCAGACCGAGAAGAAATATTCCCGCTTCATTTCTGCCGTGATCGCTCATGGATCGGAGCAGGCCCACTGCCGATCTGAACTCCTGCGGGTCGTCACTGAGCGCCTGCTTCAGCACCGCGTCGATCGGAAACTGCGCCGGATCGAAGAATCCCTTTTCCGTAATCCAAGGTACGTCCAGGTTGGGTCGTTTCATCTGCATGTTTCTATCTCCATCACCCGCCGCACAAATTCCTCGGCCATGCGGGTGTCCGTTAGTTTCTCTTTCGACACGCGCCAGCAGCTTTCCCCCATCCGTCGCCGCCGCTCCGTATCCTGCAACAGCCCGGCCACTCGATCGGCCGCTTCCTCGAGATTGTCCGCGGCAAACAAGTCCACGCCACCGGTCATCTCGGCCATCTCCACGAACGATCCGTGTGCCGGCAGCACCGCCGGCACCCCATGTCCCAACGCCTCGACGACGTAGATCCCCTTGGCCTCGGCGTAGCGCGTCGGCACGCACAGCACGTCAATCGAATCCAGGAATGAAAGCTTCGTCCCCAGTTCGACTTCACCGAGGAACTCGATGTCGCCAGCGGTCTCATCCCGTTGTGCCCGCGCCCATATGCCGGTCCACCATTTCTCGTGAGCCCTGCCCAGATATCCGGCGATCCGCAACTTCGCCTGCTCCATGCCCGGCCGCACTTTGACCCGCCGAAATACGTCGATCGCCCGGTCGGCTCCCTTCTCGGGGCATATCCGCGCCAGATAACCGATTGTCGGCGGCCGCTGCGGCGGTTCGGCGGGCAGCACCGGGCGCATGTGTTTCTCCGGTACACCCGACAGGACCACCGCGATCCGTTCGGCCGGAATGCCGAGATACTCGGCCATGTGCCCGGCGTAGTACCGGCTGGTGGCGACGAACAAATCGACGTGCTTTTCTCGCTGGCGAATCGCCTCGCGCATGGCTTTTCGCTGCGACTCATCCATGGCCTCGAGAAAGATGTCCTCGCCGGTCAGTTCGCAGACGACCCGGCAGCCAAGTTGGCGCTTGAGCAGTGCCGCCAGGCCGATCAGCAGGGCATTGGGGAGCATGATGATCTCCGGCGGTTTTTCTAAACCGGACAGAAAGTCCGCAAGGCGGTGCAGTTCTTTGGTGACCGGACCGTGGTCGCCACGGAGCACCGCCATGGTGAAATCCGCCAGTTGGGACGGGTTGGTCTGCGCCCCGTATTGTCCGGCCCAGTTCAGCAGCCACGGCCGGTCAAACAGCCAGTCCACGAACCGCGGCGTCTTGCGGAACACCCCCGACGCAAACTGCAGCCATACATTAACCCCTCCATAGAACACCTGGCGGATTGCGGCCGATGGCTGTTCGGTCCGCATCGGTGTGTACAGCGGCACGAGCGTGACCTCATGCCCCAGGCGCCGCAGCGCAATGGCCAGCGTGTTGTCGCGCAGACAACTACCGCAAATCATACCGGCCGCGCCGGCGCCGAGAATGGCGATGTTCACGCATGGCTCCTTCGTGCTGGGAGTGCGGAGTACCGGCTTCAGCCGGTTTTTTCAAGAGGAAGACCGGCTGAAGCGCTGAAGCCGGTACTTCGGACAAGAAGACGGGCTAAAGCCGGGACTACGAACGGCGAACGGCCCGTTGCCAAGCCGGGCATGCGATAGTATTGTTCCCACCTCACAGCAAATTGGACTGACGGACAGGTTTACGAAGGATTCACGCCCATGAAAATACATGAATATCAAGCGCGCCAGATTCTTGCCGACAATGGCGTCCCAGTACCTCCCGCCGAGGTGGTCCGTTCCGCCGACGAGGCCGCCAAGGCGTTTGCGAAGTTCAATCAGTCTCTCTGCGTCGTCAAAGCCCAGGTCTACGCCGGCGGACGCGGCAAAGCCGGGTTCGTCAAGCTCGTCAAGTCCGCTGACGAAGCCCGCGCCGCGGCCAAGTTCATGCTGACCCACCGCATGGTCTCGGTGCAGACCGGTCCCGAGGGCGTGCCCGTGTCGGTGCTGCTGGTGGCCGGCGGCGTGGAGATCGCCCATGAATACTACATGGCGTTGACCGTCGATCGCTCCAAGAACTCGGTCACGTTCATCGCCTCGGCCGAAGGCGGAGTGGAGATCGAAGAAATCGCGAAGAAGTCGCCGGAGAAAGTGCTCAAGGAGACCCTGCACCCGCTCATGGGTCTGCAGCCGTTCCAGGCCCGTGAACTGGCCTATCGGCTGGGATTCAAGGACAAACTCGCCGGCGAGGCCGCCAAGCTGATGATGAACCTCGCCAAGGCGTTCTTCAAGACGGATGCCAGCCTGGCCGAGATCAACCCGCTGGTGCTGACCAAGGACGGCAAGCTGCTGGCCATCGACGCCAAGTTCAACTTCGACGACAACGGCCTCTATCGCCACCCTGAAATCGAGGCGATGGTGGATGAGACCCAGGAAAAGCCGCTGGACGTGCGCGCCCGCAAGGCCAACCTCAACTACATCAACCTCGACGGCAGCATCGGCTGCCTGGTCAACGGCGCCGGCCTGGCCATGTCGACCATGGACATCATCAAACTGCACGGGGCCGAGCCGGCCAACTTCCTCGACGTCGGCGGCGGCGTGACGGCCGAGGCCGCCATCGAGGCGTTTCATATCATCCTCGCCGACCCCAAGGTCAAAGGGATCCTGGTCAACATTTTCGGCGGCATCGCCAAGTGCGACCTGATTGCCGAAGCGCTGGTGAAGGCCGGGCAGGAAGTGGGCTTCAAGGTTCCCGTGGTGGTGCGTCTCGAAGGCACCAATGTGGAGAAAGCCCGGCAGATCCTCGCCGCGGCCAAGTCCCAGCTCCCCACCCTGGTGGTGGCCGACGACCTGACCGACGCCGCCCGGAAGGTCACCGCGGCGGTGAAGGGGTAGCGGTGCCGTCGGTGGTCGGTAACCAGTGATCAGTGAACGGTGAGCGGTGATCAATGGGCATTGCTTAATCCCGGTCGCCTCAACTGGTCGATATATCCCACTGTACGTTGATTCCGACCATACTGAGTGGTAGAGTCCCGGCTGCTGGGCCATGGATGGTTCCAGTTGAGCCGGCGGCTTTGGCCAAGGCCGGGGAAGGGATGTCCCGATGTTGCTCCATTCTTTGCTTCGGGGGTTTGACTCATCGATCAAGCTTGATGGCGTGCCTGATCTGCCCGTCGGCGGCATTTGTGAAGATTCCCGCCAGGTTCGCCCGGCCGACCTCTTCATCGCCCGTGCGGGCACCAGGACCGATGGCAAGCAATACGCTCTCGACGCCGCCGCAAAAGGCGCTGTCGCCGTGCTCGCCGACCAGCAGATTGACGGCCTCACCGTCCCCCAGATCGCCATTTCCAACCCCGCGGCGGCAATTTCTCCACTGGCCGAGTTATTCCATGGGTCGCCCTCGCGCGCCCTGCGGGTGCTGGCGGTCACCGGCACCAACGGCAAGACCACCACCGCCTACCTCGTGCGGCACATTCTCAAAACGGCCGGTCGGAAATGCGGGATGATCGGCACGGTCGAGATCGACGATGGCCACGACATCCGCGAGGCCGCCATGACCACTCCGGCCGCCACGGACGTCTCCCGGCTGCTGGCGGCCATGCGCGACAACGGCGCCGAGGCGTGCAGCATCGAAGTCTCTTCGCACGCGTTACACCAGAATCGCGTCTCGGGCCTGCACTTCGCAGCCGCCGCGTTCACCAACCTCACCGGCGACCACCGCGACTATCACAAGACCGTCAAGAACTACGTGGCCGCCAAGGCGATGCTCTTCGACATGCTCGACCCATCGGCGGTCGCGTGCGTCAACACGGGCGATCCCAAGTCGCACCGCATGATCCGCAACTGCCGCGCGAAGGTGGTCTGGTGGGGTTTTGCTCCGCACGCCGACTATCGCGCGGAAGAGATCTTCATTGACGCCACCGGATCGCATTTCGTGCTGGTGACGCCCAAAGGCCGCGCCCGCGTGGACATGGGGCTCATCGGTGAACACAACATCGCCAACGCGCTGACGGCCGCCTCGCTCGTCGGCGAAGTCTACGGCATCGAACCGGAGACGATTGCCCGGGCCCTGGCGGACGCGGCCGGCGCTCCCGGACGGCTTCAGCCGGTGCGAATGGGCCAGGGCTTTGGCGTGTTCGTTGACTACGCCCACACCGACGACGGGCTCAAGAATGTCCTGAACGCCCTGCGCCCACTCACGCCCGGCCAACTGCGCGTGGTCTTCGGCTGCGGCGGCGACCGCGACAACTCCAAGCGACCGCGGATGGCAAAGGTGGCCGAGAGGCTCGCCGACGTGATCTATGTCACCAGCGACAACCCGCGCACGGAAGACCCCGCCGGCATTATCCAGCAGATCATGACCGGCTTCCGCAAGCGCCGGAAGAAGCCCATCGTCGTCGAGGCCGACCGCCACCAGGCGATCCACCGGGCGATCACCGAGGCCGAGCCGGGCGACGTCGTCCTGCTCGCGGGCAAGGGTCACGAAAATTACCAGATCGTCGGCACGGAAAAGCATCACTTCGATGATGTCGAGGAAGCGAAACAGGCACTCTGCGGCTCGGCCGGAAAGGGTGCGGCAGCATAACAGATGACACTTCGGAACGTGGCCGGAACAACTTCCCGGTTCGTCTGTCTGGGTGCAACGGCTTGTCTACTGCAAGCCGTGTCTGCGAACGGGCAACACGGCTTGCAGTAGACAAGCCGTGGCACCCGAACGATTTCGGGAAGTTGTCGCCAGCCCGTTCGGTAGACTGGAGAAGGAATGGATGCGATCTCGTTACAGCAGGTCTGCGAATTCGTCGATGGGCGCGTGGTGGGCGACGTCCCGCAGAGGCTCCCCATTATCACCGGAGTCGTTCGCGGCTCCGACGACGTCAAGCCGGGGTACCTGTTCATCGCCTTGCGCGGCGAGAAACACGACGGGCACAGTTTCCTGCCTGCCGCCGCCGCGGCCGGCGCCGTCGCTGCCCTCGTGGACCATGTTCCCGGACAAGTGCCGCCAGTGTCCTCACTGGCGGTTCCCGCCGGGCGTCTCGACGCGTCCAATCCGCCGGTGGGGACACCGGTGGCACTGCATGCGGTTGCCCCGGCCGACCTCGCTCTCATCCAGGTCGCCGACACCCGCAAGGCCATGGGCCGGCTCGCCCACGGCATCCGCATGGGCATGAAGTCCACGGTCATCGGCGTCGGCGGCTCCAACGGCAAGACCGGCACCAAGCACCTCATCGACTCGGTGCTCTGCCGCCAGCTTCGTGGCACGTTTTCGCCCAAAAGCTTCAACAACGACATCGGCGTGCCTCTGGCCATCTTCGCGGCCGACCCGCAACACGACTACCTCGTGCTCGAACTCGGCACCAACCACCCGGGCGAAATCCGCACGCTGACGCACATGGCCCGGCCCGATGTCGCCGTCATCACCAACTGCTCCGAGGAACACCTCGAGGGCCTCGGCAACATCGACGGCGTCCGCAAGGAGGAGGCCAGCATCATCGAGGGCCTCAACCCGGCCGGGCTGCTCGTGGTCAATGGCGCCGATCCCAAGCTGCTTGAAGCAGTCGCCGCCTACCCCGGCCGGCGCGTCACCTTCGGCGCCAGCCAGACCAACGACCTCTATGCCACCGACATCCGCTGCGACTTCGAGGGCGTCGAGTTCCTCCTCAACGGCGAAACCCGCGTCTACCTGCCGCTGCTGGGCAAACATACGGCCATCAACGCCCTGGCGGCCATCGCCGTCGCCCGCCACTTCGGGCTCAGCAACGAAGAGATCGCCGATGGATTGGCCCTCGCACACGGCCCGGAGATGCGGCTGCAGATCCTCCGGCTCGGCAGTGCCACGATCGTCAACGACGCCTACAACGCCAATCCCGCGTCGATGCAGGCCGCGATCGAAACCCTGGCCGCACTTTCCTGCCACGGCCGGCGAATCGCCATCCTCGGCGACATGCGCGAACTGGGCGGGCAGACCGACGACGCACACCGCCGCATGGGCGAATTCGTCGCCTCGACCTCGCTCGACCTGCTCATCTGCGTGGGCGAAAAAGCCGCGATCATCGCCGCCGAAGCCCGCAACCGCGGATTCGCCGCCGAGTGGGTCCTGCAATATCCCGACACCCTTTCGGCCGCCGCCGCCATCCCTCCGCTGATCTCCCCCGGCGATCTCGTGCTGCTCAAGGCTTCCCGCTTCATGAGGCTCGAGCAGATTGCCCACGCGATTGAAGGCATGCCCGCGAGGAGAAGTGCGTGATTCACGAGATGGAGAAACGCCGATGAACAGCGATGGAGAGGGACGAAGGCACGAAGGCACGAAGGCACGAAGTGCCATTCGTGCGTCGTGGTGCGTTACTGCGCAGCGATTGTCCGGCAAATTGGAAGCACCGCCAGCACTTCATGCCTTTGGGACCCCCTCTCTGCCCTTCGTGCCTCCGTGCCTTCGTGCCTTCGTGCCTTCTTCTCCATCCTCCTCGCGTCGGCTGTCTCCAGTTTCCCCGAAATGATCCGAGCAAACGCTATGCTCTACCTGCTCGTCAAGAAGAACCTCATCTGGCTGACCGCCCACAAGATCGGGTTTCTGCGGGTGTTCACCTTCGTCACCTTCCAGGCCATCGTCGCGGTCATGATCTCGTTTCTGCTCGTGTATCTGCTGGCGCCCGGCGTCATCCGCTGGTTGCGGGCCCAGAAGATCGGCGACAACGCCAAGTCGGACCAGGCCGAGATCGACATCCTCAACAGCGGCAAACAGGGTACGCCCACCATGGGCGGAATCCTCATCAACCTCGCAGTGCTGTTCACGATCGCCCTGCTGGCCGACCTCTCCAACTTCTACGTGCAGATGGCCATGGTCTGCGTCGCCATCCTCGGAGCGGTCGGCGCGGTCGACGACTGGCTGAAGCTCACCCGCGACCGTCGCGGCGAAACCGGCCGCCAGGGCCTGACCTCTCTGGAAAAACTCCTCGCCCAGATCTGGCTGGCCACCGTTCTGGCCTATTTCACCTATCACTACGGCCGGAACCTCGAGGAACACAACCGCCTCTACTTCCCCTTCGTCAAGAATTTCCACGAATACTCCATCGTTCTCGGCCCGCTGGCTTTCGTCATCCTCAGTTCACTGGTGATGATCGGCTCCTCCAACGCGGTGAACCTGACCGATGGCATGGACGGCCTGGCCTCGGGCTGCATGGCCATCACCGGCTTCACCTTCATCGTGCTGGCGATCATCGTCGGCGTATCCGACAACGCCAACTTCCTGAACTTCCCCTACATCCCCGCGTCCGGGCAGATGGCCGTGATCGCCGGCGCCATCACCGGCGCCTGCCTCGGCTTCCTCTGGTTCAACTGCTACCCCGCGTCGGTGTTCATGGGCGACACCGGCTCGCTCGCCCTGGGCGGCCTGATCGGCTACATCGCCATCGTCATCCGCCAGGAACTGATGCTGGTGATCGTCGGCGGCGTCTTCGTCTTTGAGGCATTGTCGGTGATGATGCAGGTGCTCTACTTCAAGTACACCCGCAAACGCTACGGCGAAGGCCGCCGCATTTTCCTGATGGCCCCGGTCCACCACCACTTCCAGAAGCTCGGCTGGCAGGAGCCCAAGATCGTCGTGCGCTTCTGGCTCATCAACGCCATGCTGGCCGCGATGGCGCTGGCGACGACCAAGCTCCGCTGATTTGTAGCACAGGCGTCTCGCCTGTGTCCTGGGAACCGGAGTTAAACACGAAGGCACGAAGACACGAAGCGGTTTCCGGTGGAGCGGATGATTCTCGTTCCAGGGCAGCGCGATTCTGATCAAGAGAAACAAAGAAGCGTCGCTTCTTGCGATTCGCCCTCGCGCACCAAGACCCGCTTCGTGGCTTCGTGTTCTTCGTGTTTAATCCGTATGCAGACGGTCGGTCGATGGTCAATTCGCCGGAACGGGCATCAGTTTGACATTCCTGATGTTCACAGGCTTCCAACCTTCTTTGACCGGCTTGATGCTCAGCGTTGCCTTGCCCGCGGCCAGTTCCAGCGTGCCGACGATGCGCGTCTCATACTTGGTATACGCGCCCGTCGCGGGAAACTTCACGCGCAACGTCTGTTCACCCACGGCCAGATCGAACGAGGCGGTGCCGGTGGCGGCCAGTTCGATCTTGACGTTGTACTTGCCGGCCTTGGCGACCTGCACCTCCCAACTGGCCCAGTCATCAGCGTTGGTCCAATATCCCAGGTTCTCCTTGTTCGCATCGAGTCTCAGCCGCTGGCCATGCAGCGCGGCCGTCGCGGCGGACAGCGTGATCGTCCCGTCGGGATCCGGCTTTTGTGCGGCCGGGGCAACCGGGGCGGCCGGCGGCGGCTGGTCGATGTCCAGCTTGCCTTTGATCTCGAGCACGATCGTCGAGGAAATCGCATCCGGCGCCGTGACAGGCACCGCCAGCGTCACGCCATCCTTGCCCGGCTGCGCCTCGATGCTGGCGCCGACGACGAGCATCGTCGCCGACGCGACCGGGCTCTTGAGGCCGGGAACCAGGAGCTTGCCATCCTTCGGCCAGTCAAAGACGTGGAGGTAGAGCGTGGTGGCGTCGGCCGTGGCGACCTTCGTGCAACGGCCCCAGTCGAGTTTGTTGAACGGGCTGGCGGTGGTGCCGTAGATGGCCTTGCCGTTGGCCGCCATCCACGCCCCGACAGCGGCCAGCCGTTCGATGCTGGGCTGGGGAATTTCGCCCTCGGCCGTCGGGCCGACGTTCAGCAGATAGTTGCCTCCCTTGCTGGCGATGTCCACGAGGTTGCGGATGAGCGTTTCGGTGGTCTTCCAGTTGTTGTCATCGCGCTTGAAACCCCAGGTCCCGTTCATGGTCATGCAGGTTTCCCAGTCGCGATCGCCGAACCCCGTGGCCGGGATGCGCTGTTCGGGCGTTTCGGTGTCGCCCTTGAAGCCGCCGCCGAGCCGGTTGTTGGTGATGATGCCCGGCTTGAGTGCGAGCAGGGCGTCAAGCTTGGCTGCCCGTTCCGGAGTCATATCTCTCGGCGTATCCCACCAGAGCACGGCCGGCGTGTCCGGGCCGTAGTTGCCGAGGATCTCCTTGACCTGCGGGATGGCGATCTTGTCGATGTACTCATCCATGCTGCCATCCTGGGCCTTGTCCCAGTGGCCGCCGGACGCGGCGCCGCCGGGGTGGTGCCAGTCCTGCGCCTGCGAGTAGTAGAAGCCCAGGCGGATGCCCTCCTTGCGGCACGCCTCGGCCAGTTCCTTCAGCGGGTCCCGCTTGAATGGCGTGGCATTTACGATGTTGTAAGCACTGGCCTTGGAGGCGAACATGGCAAAGCCGTCGTGGTGCTTGGAGGTGATCACCATGTACTTCATGCCCGCGCCCTTGGCGATCTTGACCCATCTTTCGGCGTCGAACTTCACGGGGTTGAACTGCTTGGTGAAGTCGGCGTATTCGGCCACCGGGATCTTCCCCCGGTTCATGATCCATTCGCCGATGCCGCGCACGGGCTGGTCCTTGTAGTAACCGGCCGGCACGGAATAGACCCCCCAGTGGACGAACATCCCGAACTTGGCCTGATGCCACCAGGCCATGCGGGCATCACGCTGTTCCCTGGTCTCCTGAGCCACGGAATTCGCCGCCAGAGCGACGATCACGCCGAGCATCACAAGAATCTTCGCCATTTTCATGGTCACCTCGCTTTCGTGTGGTTGTGAATTGTGATGTGGCCGGCCGACGGGGTCAACGCCGGGCTCGCCGCCATGGCGTTGGCGACGACGAAACTCCGCTCAGCCGCTGGAAACTGCGAGCAAGCCGGATAGGGGGAGTTAAACACGAAGGCACGAAGACACGAAGCGGCTTCTGGTTGGTCGGACGGCTCGGGTCTGGGCCACAGTCTTTCCATCGCATTTCAGACACAAGAGATTGACCGCGGATAACCGGATGGCTCGGATAAGACGAGATGCTGGTCATTCTGGTCCTCTCCGTATCCGCGATATCCGGGCTATCCGCGGTTAGAACACTTCCGGGCTTGATTGCAGCAGAACAAGCGGATCTCGCGCAGAGGCGCCGAGACGCTGAGAATACGCATCCCGCTTGGCTGTCGTCTCCGCGCCCTTGCGGCTCGGCGCGAGAATTCCTCCGTAGACGGCCGGGAGCCGGTAGTGTTTCGTGGCGGGGCCGGCGGCGGCGCGGTAGGATGACCGCCAAGAGGAGAAAGCGTATGCGTGGGAACCGCGTGGCCGGGTGGGTCAGTCGTCTCGTCGCTGTCGTTCGGTCCACATTTACCGCGCCGGAAGATGCCGTCGTTGCCGAAGAGATGCCGTGGGCAGTCTGCATGGAGGCCGGAAGGAAAGCTTCCGAAACGGGCGATTATGCCCAGGCCGAAAGGATGTACGTTCAGGCCGTCCGGATTGCCGAGGCGTTCGGGCCAGCCGATACGAGGTTGGCCGCGAGTCTGAACAACCTCGCCGTTATCTATGTCGACCAAGCCCGATACGAGGAGGCCGAGCCGCTATACAACCGCTCCCTGGAGATCAAGGAGAAGGCGTTGGGGCCGGATCATCTGGACGTCGCCACCAGCCTGAACAATCTCGGCGGGTTCTACGGCAGGCTGGGCAAGAACGATCAGGCCGAACCTCTATACAAACGCGCCCTGGCGATCTGGGAGAAGGAATCGGGGCCTGATGATCCGGATGTCGCCATGTGCCTGAACAACCTGGGCGTTCGCTCCTTCGAACAGGGAAAATACGACCAGGCTGAGTCGCTGTACAAGCGGTCGCTGGCAATCCGGGAGAGAGCGTCGGGGCCGGATCATCCGGACGTTGCCTCCAGCCTATGCAATCTTGGTGGCCTCTACGAGCATCAGGCCAAGTTCGAAGAGGCCGAGGTGCTGTACGAGCGCTCGCTGGCGATCCGGGAGAGAGCGCTGGGGCCGGATCATCCAGATGTCGCCGCCAGCCTGAACAATCTTGGCTGTCTTTATTTCATCCGAGCGAACTACGATCTGGCCGAGTCGGCGTACAAGCGTTCGCTGGCCATCCGGGAGAAGGCTTTCGGGTCGGATCATCCGGAGGTCGCTGCCAGCCTGTGCAATCTTGCCTGGCTCTATCGCAACCAGGGCAAGTACGACCAAGCCGAGCCTCTGTACAAACGCTCGCTGGCAATTCAGGAAAACGCATTCGGACCGGACCACCCGGCTGTCACCATCAGCCTGAACAACCTGGGCGTGTTCTATGTGGATCAGGCCAAGTACGATCAGGCCGAACCCCTATACAAACGCGCGTTGGCGATCCGGGAGAAGGTGTTGGGTCCGGATCATCCGAAGGTCGCCAGCAGCCTCAACAGTCTTGCCGTGCTCTACGATAGCCAGACCCAATACGACCAGGCCGAGCCGTTGTATAGACGCTCGTTGGGGATCCAAGAGCGGGCGCTGGGGCCGGATCATCCGGATGTTGCGAATAGCCTGAACAATCTCGCCGGCGTCTACTGCCAGCGGGGCCTGTACGCGCAGGCTGAGCCCCTCTGCAAGCGGGCGCTGGCTATTCGGGAGAATGCATTCGGGCCAGATCATCCGGTCGGCGCCGGCAGCCTGAACGATCTTGCCGAGGTTTACAGACGCCAGGCGCGCTACGATCAGGCCCAGCCCTTGTGCGAATGGTCGCTGGCGATCCGGGAGAAGGCCTTGGGGCCGGAACACCCGCATGTCGCCGCGAGCCTGAACAATCTTGGCGAGATCTACAGACTGCAGGCCCGATACGAGCAGGCCGAACCACTCCATACGCGCGCACTGGCGATTCGGGAGAAGGTGTTCGGGCCGGATCACCCGGATGTCGCCGAAAGTCTGGAGAACTACGCCGCCGTGCTGAGGGCGACCAATCGAACCGCCGAAACCGAGACCATGCTCAAAAGGGCGGCGGGGATTCGGGAGCGGGGGAAGGGCAAGAAGTAGCCTTCCGCCGGGCGGAGTAGTCAGGAAATCCGGATTGGAAACACAGAGATCACAGAGGCCACAGAGAGGAAGCAATCCGTTTACCCACGAAGGACCGCGAAAAGCCACCAAGCCAATTCGTTTCAGATCTGAACTCTTCTTCTCTGTGTTTCAAATGTATGGATTCTTATCCTCATCCGCGTCATCCGCGATATCCGCGGTTGTTCCTGTCCCGGAATATCTCAGGCGAAGCCATTCAGCATTCCGCAGTCATTTCCCTTCCCCCAGCCCCTTCAGCACCGGCGAGTTGCGGATGACCAGCCCCTTCACCTCCTCAAACCGTGCCGCGGCCACGCCCTCGGCCACATGGGCCTTGAAATGGTCAATCTCCACGCCATCCACATCCACGCACACCATCGCCGGCCGGAGGTCTTCTTTCTCGAAGCCCACGCGGATGTCCGACAGTTCCACGTCGCGCACGTGGCGGCAGAACACGCCGTAGCTCGGCATGATGCCGATCTTGCTCGGCTCGGGATAACCCTTGTCCAGTTCCTTGGGCATGCGGGCGGCGTCTTCCTTGGTGCCGCCGCCTTTGAAGACCAGGCGGATGTTCTGAAGTCGGACGCCCTCGACGTAGTGCCCGGGAAGGCCGGTGATTTGAATCCCGCTCATCTTCTCGATGCCGGTGGCGATCACGTTGGAGATGAAGATGTTGCGCACCGTGCCGATTTCGGCTCCCTCCGGCCCGCGGTTGCGCTTGCCCAGGGCGATGTAGATCGGGTAGTCCTGCACGTCCATCATCGTCAGGTTGGAGATGGTGATGTTCTCCATGATCCCGCCGTCGACCTCTTCCAGGGCCAGGCCCATGCACTCGCGGAAGGTGCAATTGCTCACGGTGCAGTTGCGGAAGCCGCCGTTGGATTCGGTGCCGAACTTGATCCGGCCGTTGCGGCGTTTGGCCGGCTGCATCGTGCCGTCAAGCAGCGTGCCTTCCTTGAATCCGGAGACCTGGCAATTGGTGATCGTCAGGTTTTCCGTGATGACCGGCTTGCCCAGAGCGTAGGTGCTCTTGGGGCAAAGCGCATCGTCGCCCGGCGAATTGATCCGGCAGTTGGAGACCATGACATTGCGGCAACAGTCGATGTCCAGGCCGTCGCGGTTGGTGTCCATGGTCACGTTGTCGATGGTCATGTCATCGCAGCCGGTGACGAGGATGGCGAAGTGGCCGCCGTGGAAGATGGTGAAGTCGCGCATCAGCACGTGCCGGCAGCGCTTCAGAGCGATGGCCTTGTCGCCCTGATTCATCGCCCCCAGTCCGGGTTCCTTGTCGCGCGAGGTGAGCCCGCCGCCGTTGATCATGCCCTGGCCGGTGATCGACACGTTGGTCAGGTCCTCGCCCCAGATCAGGCTGTTGTGGAAATACGTGTGCCCGCCATCCTGATACGCCTTGCCCTCGAACGGCTCCGGCGGATCGTACGCGTTCATGTTCTGTGGCGCGCCGAGCAGCGTCGCCCCGGCATCGATCAGCAAGTTGATGTTGCTCTTCATGTGGATGCTGCCGCTGACGTACGTCCCGGCCGGCAGGCACACGGTCCCCCCGCCGGCCGCCGCGCAGGCATCGATCGCCCGGTTGATGGCCGGGCTGTCCAGGGCCTTGCCGTCGCCCACGGCGCCGTAGTCGCGCACGTTGTAGACTGTTTTGGCTGCCGGCGGCACGCCGTCCGCAGCCCGCGCCGCGTTGCACGCCCCGAGCAACATGGCTTGGAGGCAGACGAGGCAAATCACTCCGAGTCTGCCCAAGGAGTTCCCGATGAGTTGTTGTTGTTTCATAATGACTTTCTCCGACGTTCGTAGTACCGCCTTCAGGCGGTCGTTCGGAGTACCGGCTTTAGCCGGTTTTGTGTTCTCGAAGACCGCCTGAAGGCGGTACTCCAAACGAGCGGTACTCCGAACAAGCTTCATGGCGCATACCGCTGCGAATGACCCATGTGCTTCTCGAAGTTCGCCATGTACTCCTTCAGCAGTTCCGGGTTGCCGCGGATGACCAGCAGGTTCTCCGCGTTCTCCTCTTCAGCTTTCTTACTGAAGTTGAACGAACCTGTGATCAGCGTCTGGCCGTCCACGATCACGATCTTGTTGTGTGCAATCGCGTGCTGGTCGTCGATGTACACCGGTACCTGGTGGTTCTTCAGGAATGTCGCCGACGAGTACTTGTCCGTCCGCTCCGACTTGTCGAGCACGACCCGCACCTTCACGCCCCGGTTGCACGCCGCCACCACGGCCTGGGCGATCGGCACCGAGGTGAAGGAGTACGCCTGGACATCCAGCGTCTGCCGGGCTTCGCCGATGGTCGCCACAATTGCGTCCGTGCATCCGCCCTTGGGGCTGAAATGCGCGGTGATCGTCCCGCCGGTAGACGTACCCGTGGCGGCGCCGACCCCCGGCCGGTCACAGGAGATCAGGAGGGATGAGACGATGAGGGCCGAGAAGAAGGCGAATCGCATGGCTCAGATGATAGCTTGCCGAACGTACAACACATAGAAGTGGTGCCGGTGCCCTCACCGGCACTGCGTAACAACGCTGCCCAACATTGCCGGCGAGGGCACCGGCACCACTCCGTCATCTCATTCCATCGCCGGCTCATCCTCGATTCCGGGAGCATCGTCGGACTTCCCGGGCTTGGTCTCGCGGGCCGCACGCTGGAGCAGTTTCACCTCTCGGGGCGTCAGTTCGCGGAACTTGCCCGAGGGAAGATTCTCCAGCACGAGCGGGCCGAAGCGAACGCGAACCAGTTCGCGCACCTTGTGTCCCAGCTTGGCCAGCACGCGCCGAACCTGCCGGTTGCGTCCTTCCTGCACGGCGATCTCCAGCACGGTGCTGGCCGGACTGCGGCTGACAATTTTCGCCTGCGTCGGCCCGGTCTTGTGTCCTTTGCCCGTCTTCGTATCAACGAGCCAGATGCCGCCGGCCCGGAACTGTTCGAGCGTCTCCGGCGACATCGCCCCTTCGACGGTCACCCGGTCGGTCTTGGTAACGCCGTACCGCGGATGCGTCAGACGGTTGGTGAGGTCGCCATCGTTGGTCAGCAACAGCAGGCCCCTGGAGTCGGCATCGAGCCGCCCGACCGGATACAGCCGGGCCTTGAACTCGCTGGGCAGAAGATCGACTGCCCGTCGCTGGGCGCCCTGGGCCACGTTGGTGCAGACCACGCCGGCGGGCTTGTTCATGATGATGTACAGACGGCGGCCGGTCTCGGTCGGGCGCAGCCGGATGTTCTCGCCATCAACGCTGACGCGGTCCTTGGCCGGATCGACCAGCACCGGCAACTCGCGGACGACGTGGCCGTTCACGCTGATGCGTCCATCCAGCACCATTGCCTCAACCTGCCGTCGCGACGCCACGCCGGCGTTGCCGAGAAGTTTCTGGATTCGTTCCTTCATGAGCCAATTGATACCCGATTTCGCGCTGCCAAGCACGCGGTCCGACTTCGGTGGGACAGGCATTCATTCTTGCCTGTCAGTGGGACAGAGGTTCCTGACTGTTATCAAGACACTCATTGCTGTCTGCCATCGGCTCCGGACCGTTTTGGAAACGTCACTTCCAGCCAGACGCAATTGCTCAGCGTCTTGATGACGGGATTCTTCATCTCGGCCGGGATCAACAGCGTGTCCCCCCTGCCAAAGCCAACAGGCATCTTCAGGCCGTCGACGCGGATCTCGGCCTTGCCATCGAGCACGATCCAGACGACCGGCTGATCGTACGGGACAATTTCTTCAACACCCTCCACGAAACGGACCTTCTCGACGACAAACTCCTCCCACGTCACCAGCCGCGTGACCGTCGTAAACAGCCCGGCCACGTGCGAACGTCGCTGATACGCGGCCAAGGAACCGCCAAGACGAATCCGGCCGACTGCGACGGCCTCGGCGACGCCCAACTTCCCCATGGAATCGCCCGGCGTCTGCATCTCGACGGCGACGATTCCCACCGCCTGCGCATGCACCGTGCCCGGCGGCAGAAAGAGGCAATCCCCAGACTTCACCGACACCTCCAGGCACAGCGATTCGAAATTCCCCGCCGCGATCGCCCGTTCCAAACCCGCCGGATCCACACCCGCCCGCAGGCTCCTGACCACTCGCGCGCCCGGCTCAGCCTGCACGACGTACCATGCCGCGGCGGCCGTATTCACCCCCAGGCCGGGCCCCTCGCGCTCATCCACGGTCCGCACCTGGATCGGAAACCTCCCCCGTGGCCCGTGCAGCGGGACATCCCCATGCACCGCCCGCCCGAAATCCGCGATAACCTGGTGCAACGTCAGCCCGGCCAGCGGGCCATCCGCCACCTCCGAAGAGAGCCAATCATTGTTGCCATCCCTCGATCCCGGCGGAAAGTCGACCAGTTCCCACGACTCGCCTGTAGCCGCGATCGCTGATCGCGGTTCCTCGCCGCGATGACCCATCGCGGCCACCGCCGCCGATTGCCCGGCCAAGCGCGGCTTGAACTTCAGCGGGTAGAGCATATATTCGCATGTTAGCAACGCGTGAACTTGTTGCCAGCGAGCCCCTGACCGCATACGCTAGGGGAATACTCGCAGCAAGGAGGCAGCGATCCATCACACCGCAGCAAAAACATCGGCCGACCCCCAGGACAACGGGCACCGCAAATACTTCGTTGTCGACACCAACGTTCTCCTGCACAACCCCAACGCCATATTCCTCTTCGCCGACAACGAAGTGATCATTCCCTTCGAGGTCATCGAAGAGCTCGACAAATTCAAGACCAGCACCGACGACCTCGGCCGCAACGCGCGCACCGTCATCCGCCACCTCGACCGCCTGCGCGAGTCGGGCAGCCTGCACGAGGGCGTGCCCGTGCCCCAGACCGGGGGACGGCTGCGGATCATCCTCGACGAGGACCAGCCGCTCTGCCCCGGCCTGACCGCCGACTCGCCCGACAACCGCATCATCAGTTGCGCCTACAAACTGTTCAAGGAGGGCAAGCGGGTCATCTTCATCTCCAAGGACATCAACGCCCGGATCAAGTCCGACACCATGGGCATCACCACCGAGGACTTCGAGGCCCAGAAGGTGGACTTCGAGCGGCTGTATACCGGCTATCGTGAGCTCAACGTGCCCGGAACCCAGATCGACGCCCTCTATTCGCAGAAACAGTTGCAGATCCGGCCCGATGCCCCGCTGTTTGCCAACGAGTTCGTCCTGCTTCACGATGAGATGGACCCGAGCCACACCGCCCTGGCCCGCCAGAAGCCGGAGATCAACGCCCTCGTGCCCGTTCGGCCGAGACGCTCGCCGATCTTCGGCATCCTGCCGCGCAACCTCCAGCAGACCATGGCCCTGGACCTGCTCCTCGACGACAGCGTGAAAATGGTGACGCTCATCGGCTCCGCCGGCACGGGCAAGACCCTGCTGGCGCTGGCGGCCGGAATGAGCAAGACCCTCAACGAGCAGGTCTACCAGAAGCTCCTTTGCGCCCGGCCGATCATGCCCCTGGGCCGCGACATCGGCTATCTCCCCGGCGACAAGGACCAGAAACTCACCGCCTGGATGCAGCCCATCTTCGACAACATGTCCTATCTGCTCTCCAACCGCCTTACGAATGAAGGCGGCGCATCGCACGGCCAGCATTCCACCGTCGAGCAGCGCATCCAGCAGCTTGTCGAATCCGGCCAGGTCGTGCTCGAACCGCTCACCTACATCCGCGGCCGCTCCATCCCGCACCAGTTCATGATCGTCGATGAATCGCAGAACCTCACCCCCCACGAGGTGAAGACCATCGCCTCGCGTGTCGGCGAGGGAACCAAACTGGTGCTGACCGGCGATGCGTCCCAGATCGACAACCCCTACCTTGACAGCTCATCCAACGGCCTGTCCTACCTCGTCGAGCGCATGAAAGGCCGCGGCATCGTCGGACATGTAACCCTGGCCAAGAGCGAGCGATCGGAGCTGGCTTCGCTGGTGGCGGAAGTGCTCTGACGCGTCCGGCTTGTTCGGAGTTCACACTTCAGTGTGTCTGCTGGGCTTGTTGTTGTGACCGCGGCTCCGCCGTCAGGACCGCGCGCGTGGTCCAGACAATTGCGTAGACGCTCAGCCCGAGGAGAATCATCTGCGCGACAAGGGTGGCAATGAACTCAGAAAGCTGCGGATGCGGATCGGTTTGGCAGTAGCGCACGAAGTTGCCGGTGGCCAGCAGCACCGAAATGATCGCCACTGGTGCGCATAGACACAAGACCACGATGCTGTCGAGTGTCTGACCCTGACGCAGCGTGCGAGACCATGCCAGTATCGCAAACCCGGCCGCTGTCGGGACGGCGATGCCAACCAGCGGAAGAAATCCGACTGCGGAGGTGGGACTGAACGGACTGCGGACCAGATCATAACCGAACCACAGCAGACATCCCCAAAACAGCACATGCCCGACCGCTCTTGCGCCTTGTGCGGCGGCGACAAGCGCGGCTTCACGTTTGGTGGACATCTTTATCGCCAGTGTATTTCGTTGCGTTCCCCGTATGCCGACGCAGGCGATTAGTGCCACCAACAGCGACAGTGCAATGTTTGTGTCCGTCCCGCCAACCACGCCGCGCAATTCCGTCGCGGCGGTACGCGAGTTGCATAGAGCGTCAATGCGGCATCGCGCTGCACGAGGCATGGGGGTTGATGGGTTGGCCGGATGGTGACCGAATCGCGGCCGGCGGTTACACCTGCGGCGGGGCCGGCTT
>JBIOJL010000012.1:0-34448 GCA_044450885.1 Tepidisphaerales bacterium | reverse complement strand
CTGCACTTCGGCGGCGTGGACTGGGAGACGACGGTGTTTGTCAACGGCAAGAACCTGGGGAGCCACCGCGGCGGTTACGATGGGTTTAGCTTCGATATCACCAGTGCATTGAAAAAGGACGGGCCGCAGGAATTACTGGTCAGCGTCTGGGATCCGACGGATGCGGGGTGGCAGTTGCGCGGCAAGCAGACGCTGCATCCGGGCGGGGCCGCTTACACAGCCTGTTCGGGCATCTGGCAGACGGTGTGGCTGGAACCGGTGCCGCGAAGCGGCGTGGAGTCGCTGCACGCCGTGCCCAATCTGGCGGGCGGGGTGCTGAAGCTGACCGTGAACGCCCGCACGCCGGTGCAGAGCACGGAGGTGGCGGTAACGGTCAGCGAAGGGGGCAAGACGATCGCGACGGCCGGCGGGATGCTGGGGTCGGAACTGACCAAGGGTGTACGCGACAACCTGGCGTGGTACAAGGCGCGGTTGATCTGGGTGACGACCGACATTGCCATACCGATGAAGGATGCCAAGCGGTGGACGCCGGATTCGCCGATGCTTTACGATGTGATGGTGCAGCTCGTGGCGCCCGATGGCACGATACTAGACACCGTGCAGAGCTACGCCGGCATGCGGACCATCGCCGTCGGCAAGGACGAACGAGGCACGCCCCGTCCGATGCTCAATGGCAAGCCGATCATGCTGCCCGGCGCGCTGGACCAGGGTTTCTGGCCGGATGGGGTGTACACCGCGCCTCCCGACGATGCCCTGCGCTTCGAAATCGATGCCGAAAAGCAACTCGGGCTCGCCGCAATCCGCAAGCACATCAAGGTGGAGCCGGAGCGCTACTACTACTGGGCCGACAAGCTGGGGCTGCTGATCATTCAGGACATGCCCAGCGGCAAGGACGGCGATCCGTTCACGGACCTGCCGACGTCGCCGGAGGCATCAACCGTGTGCGAGATGGAGCGGCGGCTGCTGATCCAGCAGCGCTGGAACCATCCCTCGATCATCGCCTGGGCGATGTTCAACGAAGGCTGGGGCCAGCACGACACGCTGCGGCAGGCGCGCTGGGCCAGGGAACTCGACCCCACGCGGCTGATTGATGAGGCGAGTGGATTCCCGCGGCACGGCGGCGGCGACATTCACGACACGCACGGCGGCGATGCGCCGCAGGATGGGCGGCGGATCTGCATCGACAGCGAAACAGCCGGGTTTGGGCTCGCCGCGGTCGGCCATAGTTGGCCGGGGAAGCTGTGGGCAACGGGCACGTATGACCCCAAGACCGGCGGCGAAAGTGCGTCAAGGGAACTGTATCCTGTCGATGAGGCGTCGAAGGCCTGGTACACGCGCCGGATGCGCGGGTTCTATCGCGGCATGTGGGCCAAGCGCGAAACCACCGGCAGCAGCGGGGATTTCAAGGTGCAGCTTTACGATGTGGAGACCGAGAGCAACGGGTTTCTCAGCTACGACCGGGCGGTCTGGAAGGTGGACCCGGCAGTCGTGGCCAGGGCATGCCGGGGCGAAGGGCTGGCCGATGTGGGGCTGCTGGACCGAACCATCCAGAACCCGCTCAATTTCTCCTACCCGTACAACGACGGCACGCGCGAACGGTCGATCACGGAACTGCGCGACCCGGCCATCGTCCGCGAGGGCAACACCTACTACCTGACGTTCACGGTCTTTCCCTTCACCCACAGCGACAGCCGCGATGCCGGAAAGCCCGACTACAACTCGCCGCCGGGGATCATGCTCTATTCGTCGGGCGACCTGAAGAGCTGGAAGTTCGAGAACTGGCTGATCCAGTCGTCCGATCTGCCGGAGGACTGTCCCTATAAGCACCGTTTCTGGGCGTCGGAAATCCACAAGATCAACGGCCGGTTCTACCTGATCTTCACGGCGGACAACTGGATCAAGGATGAATACAACAAAAGCGGTAAAATAGGCGCATATGTGGCCTTCGTCGGCGTGTCCAACAAGGTCACCGGGCCGTACGAGCACATCACCTGGCTGAAAGGCGCCGGCTGCGACAGCACACTCTTCGGCGATGACGACGGCAAGGTCTACGCCATCATGCCGTTCGGCAACGAGTACATCCAGGAAGCGGACCTGAGCGGCATCGACAAAGGTGACATCAAGCTGGTGGGCCAGCGCAAGCTGATCGTGGCCCGCGACAACAGCGACGTGGGCAAGAAGACCAGCCCCGATTACATGGAAGGCCCCTGGATGATCAAGCGCAACGGCAAGTACATCCTGTTCACGGCCGCGCCGTATAAAGGTCCCAAGGGCGGCGACCAGCCCGCCGTTGCCGCGGACCTGAAGCCGGGGTACTGGGTGGGCGCGGCGGTGGCCGACAACATCTGGGGACCGTACAAGAAGCAGCCGCAGGTGTTCCTCGGCGGCCACATCGCCGTCTTCACCGGCCCCGATGGCAAGGAGTGGTTCTCGTACCGCGGCGAGTCCGGCGGCAGGGCGCAGGGCCGATTGTGCATTGATCCGATTCAGTTCAACGACGACGGGACGGTAAAGCCGTTCGAGCCTTCCATCGGGGCCACGATTGTCAAGTAATCCCGAATCGCGCCGAAAAAGAAATGCGCAACCAATTGGTTTTTGCAGTGCCTTTTACAGGTGACTGCCGATATAATGCTTCGTCCGGATTAGCGCCCACCCACCCCGGAGGCCATTCGGAACCGGCCTGCCGCCCGCGAATCTGACCGGCCAACACCCCCTGGAAGGCAGCGTCTGCGAATGACTCAGCAGGAAACACACTCCGTCCATTGCCCGGCCGATTCGATGCGCCACCCGCGCATCATACAGGGGGGGATGGGCGTGGGCGTATCCGGCTGGGCGCTGGCGCGAGCGGTTTCGCGGGCGGGGCAGCTCGGGGTTGTTTCCGGCACGGCGCTGGCGATCATCATGGCCCGGCGGCTGCAGTTGGGGGATCTCGACGGGGCGATGCGCCGGGCGCTGGCGCATTTTCCCGTGGCCGGAGTCGCCGGGCGCATCCTCGACAAATATTACGTTGCCGGCGGCAAGGCGGTGGACCAGCCGTTCAAGGCCATGCCCTTCCCATCCATTCGCCTGTCACCGGACCTGCTCGAGCTGACGGTCGCCAGCAATTTCGCCGAAGTGTTTCTGGCCAAGGACGGACACGGCGGCATGGTCGGCGTGAACTATCTCGAGAAGCTGCAGATTCCTGCGCTGGCGTCGCTCTTCGGGGCGATGCTCGCCGGGGTGGACTACGTGCTGATCGGCGCCGGGGTGCCCCGCTCGATTCCCGGCGTGCTCGACCGCTTCGCCCGCGGGCAGGCCGCCCAACTCAGGATTGACATATCGGGCCTGCCCGCCGGCGAGGAAGTCCTCTCGACGTTCGATCCGGCCGAGTTCTGCGGCGGTTCTGCGCCGACGTTAACCCGGCCGCGGTTTCTGGCGATCATCTCTTCGGCGACCCTGGCCACGGCGCTGGCGCGCAAGTCCAATGGACACGTCGACGGATTCATCATCGAGGGCAGCAGCGCCGGCGGGCACAACGCTCCGCCGCGCGGGCCGGCCCAGCGCAACGAGCGCGGCGAGCCTCGCTACGGCCCGCTCGACATCCCCGATCTCGAGCGGATTGGCGCCCTGGGCCTGCCGTTCTGGCTGGCCGGTTCCCACGCCGATCCTGCCACGCTGATTGCGGCCGAACGAGCCGGCGCCGCGGGCGTTCAGGTGGGCACGGCGTTCGCCTTCTGCGAGGAATCGGGAATCGCGGCGGAACTCAAGCAGCGGGTCATGGATCAGGCATGCGCGGGCTCCGTCGACGTCCTGACCGACGCGGCCGCCTCGCCGACCGGATTTCCGTTCAAGGTCCTGCAGATGGAGGACACGCTTTCCGACGCCGCGGTCTACGAATCGCGGGCCCGGCGGTGCGACCTGGGCTACCTGCGGTCGGCCTACAGCAAAGCGGACGGCTCGATCGGGCACCGCTGCGCGGCCGAGCCCGAGGAACAGTACGTGCTCAAGGGCGGGAAGGTCGAGGATACCTGCGGGCGCAAGTGCCTCTGCAACGGCCTGCTGGCGACCATCGGGCTGGGGCAGATCCGGGCCGACCGCGAGCTGGAGCCCCCGATCGTCACCGCGGGCGATGATGCGGCGCGTCTGGCACGGTTCCTCGAAGCCGGCGGCCGCTACACCGCCGCGGACGTGATCCGGTATCTCCTGTCGGAGGCTCCGGTGCCAACTGCGGACGCGCCGGCCGAGAACTCGTGCGCGAGCGCACCGTCATCTTGTGCGTAGTCCTGTGCGGCGGAAGTCGCGTGGCGATCGAAGACACGGGCAAGCGTACTTGCCCATGCCACCCAAAGAGGTGCCATCGCCACAGGATTTCAGCGGCGTTGGAGTAGCACGCTGTGCAGACCGCCTGAAGGCGGAACTACGAACTGAAGGCGGTACTGCGAACTCACGCCAGCTCAATCACCCGCTGCACTGCCGGCGAACGGTACGCCGCGCCGCCCGTCAGCACTTTCAGGTTCGGCAGAATCATCGCCTCGCCCTGTCCATGGGTGTGGCCGCAGAGAACCGTCAACCGCCGGTCGGGATGCTCGCCCATGATCCGGCACAGCACCTCGCCCGCCGCCTGGCAGCACATGAACGGCAGCCAGTCCTCACCGGAAACGTGGCCCTCATGCCAGCAGGCTTCGCGGAATGGGGGAACGTGGGTGGCCAGGATCACCTCCTCGTGCGACCGCAGGGCCTCGGGCAGAACCCGGAGAAAATGGGACGCGGATTCGTCGCCGAGGCGGTTGAGCAGGCCCAGGCGGCCCTGTTTGTCCAGATCGAGGAAATCCCAGATGAGGTAGAAGTCGTTGAGCATGACGCCCGAGCGCTGGTAGTCGCCCGCGCGGCCATCGTACCAGCCGTCGTGGCCGACCAGGGCCGTGCGGGGCGTCAGTTCGACCACGCCGGCCCGCGTCAGCCACGAGAGCCCCGGCGCGTGCCGCACGGTGACGGCGGCCCGCTCGGTGACCGTCGCCAGCGAGCCGCGGTAGAAGTCGTGGTTGCCCAGCACGAAATGGACCGGACACTGCAGCGCCTCCTGCATCTCCTGCAGATAAATGGAAAATGTTTGCGCCTCGCCGATGTCGCCGCTGACGACCACGGCGTCCGGCCGCTCGCGCCCGACCGCATCGAAGAACTCGTAGATCGCGTGACCCTGGAGAAAGTTCAGGTGGATGTCCGTCAGCCAGGTCAGGCGCATAAGCGGCCCTCACGGTTTCGGGAGCAGTGTTCGTAGTACCGCCTGAAGGCGGTGCTACGAACAGTCGGCCACGTACTTGAACACGGTGACATCCTCGAGCGTGACCAGGCCCTGGGTCACCATCTCGTTGACGTGGGGGAGCAGCGTGTCGATTTTCTCGCGGCTGTCGACGACCTCGATCACCATGGGCAGGTCCTCCGACAGGCGGAGGATCTTGGCGGTGTGGATGCGCGAGCTGGCGCCGAAACCCATGGGCCCGCGGAGCACGGTCGCCCCGGCCAGGTGCAACTCGCGGGCCTTGAGCACGATCGCCTCGTAGAGCGGCTTGCCGTGCCAACGGTCGCTCTCGCCGATGAAGATGCGCAACAGGCAGCCTTGTTCGGGGATCTTCATGGATCACGCTCCCAGCCAGTTTTCGGCCAGTCGATAGCCCGCCCACACCGCCGCCAGTCCCACGACGACGCTCAAGAGCACATTCATCGACGCCCGGAAAAACTGGGCGTCATTGACAAATCGAAACGTTTCCAGACCGAATGTGGAAAATGTCGTATAGCCGCCGAGGAATCCCACGGTCAGGGCCACGCGGTATTCCTCGCGGACCAGCCAGCGGCCCTGGAACGCAGCCGAGAGAAAGCCGATGATGAAACAGCCGGAGATGTTGATGAACAGCGTGCCCCAGGGAAACCCGGCGCCGAGCTTCTGGACCCAGCCGCCGACGAGATAGCGGGCGAGGGAGCCGGCGCCGCCCATGAGGAGGATCAGCCCGGCCTTGGTAATGGTGAGCGGCGTCATTTCGCCGGACATTCTACGGGGAAGTCCGGGATTTCAAATGGGGCGATTGTCGCGAATGCTGTGGGCTGGGAGCCCGCTCCACAATTCCGCCGCGATGATTCAATCGGCCGGCGCAGAAGATATCGGTTGTTGTGGCAAGGAATTGGCCGCGAAGACGCGAAGGAGATTGAGGAATTAGAGGCAGAAATATGGCGGGCAGGAAATCAAGCGGAAGAGCAGGAGTGGCACTCATCTTCTGCCTTGGCTGTCGCGGGGACGGGCGGTACGATCACTTGGAGAGGAGGCGTCATGAGATGGTTTGCCAGAACGTTTGCGGCAGTGGTTGCAGTCTTGATGGTGGTGCCCGTGGCGGCCGCGGCAGAGCCGAACAGGGACGAGTTGGCCGCCAGGGGTGCTGAAACACTCAAGCGGATGGAAGCCACGGATTGTTCGTGGCGGGTGCTGACCGATCTGGGCGCTCAACCGAGCGGGTTGCCTGCGAAGACGGTGATATCGAGATTGCACACCAAGTTTGGAGATCGCATCATCTGGAGCATAGAGACGGGAGGGCGTAGCACCGAGATACTGCGGATCGTCGCGAAGGAAGGCTGCTGGTATGTCACAGACAACGCCGGACGTCGCAAGTACCGGGCGTACGAATTGCCACTGGATTCATCGGCGTTCTACCTCCACCTGTCACGGTCGGTACCGCTGGGCCCCACAGCCGAAGGGCTTGGGACCTTTGACCGCATGGAAGGGGACATTGGCGTCTACCGCTCGCCACTGCTGCCGGAGATGGCGGCCCAGATGCGCAAGGCGATCGCTGAATTGGAGACGATGCAGAAACAGAACCCGCAATTCAAGCTGCCGCCGGAACAGGCGGCGCAAATGGTCAAGATCCGCGAACTGCTTGCCAATGGAACGACGGTGCGGGTTGACGCCAGGACAGGGCTGCTGGTGGACGTTCAGTCGCCGCAGTTGCCGCTGCAACTGACGGATCTGACGTTTTCGCCGAAGGTTGACGAGCGGGAATTCGCCGTCGCGGAGCAGAAATGGGAGGACTTCGCCGACGACCCGACGACGGGAAATCTGGATGACCTGCTGATGATCGCGAACTACGCCGGATATCGCGGGCAGAAGCAGTACGACGTCGACGCGCGCCTCATGGACGTGAAAACCGGCAAATTCCGGCGAATCCCTTTTGAGGGGGCTGTCTCAACCGGTGAGTGTTTTCGAAAGAACCGGAGATTTGCCATCGTGTCGGGGCTCGACTTGATGGGCGGGGCGCTGCGACCCTATGAGATCGACCTGAAGACTGGCATCAACCGGCCGCTCGGCGGCAAACTGCTGGAGACGGGGTTCACGCTGGGTGCGTCGCTTTCGCCTGACGACAAGAGCATCGTCGTCTGCCACAAGGGACCGGAGATGGGGCTCTTGGAGGTGCAGGTGTGCGTGGTTGATCTGGAAACCGGTGAGACGCGGACAGTGGGCAAGCCCCTGGACACCGCGTTTCTCAACTGGATGCCCGATGGGAAACGACTGTTGCTGGTGCAGCGGAAGAGCATTGACATGAACAAACGGGCTCTGACAAACGTGGCCGTAATGGACATGGACGGTACAGTGACACCACTGTGCAAGGGAGACCAGCCCATGATGCTCGCGGACAACAAGACGATCCTGTTCGACGATGATGGGCTGTGGAAGACCTGCGACCTTGAGGGCAAGAACATTCAGCTCTTCGGCGATGGACTCAAGGGGTATGGCTTTCCATCGCCTGCTCCCGACCGCCGGCGCCTGGTCATGATGAAGTTCCCCCCGCCGGGACTGCCGAAGGTCGTGGTGCTCGAGATCGGGCAGTCGACCGGACGGGTGGTAACCGAAGCACCGGGTTTGTGGGGGCAACCCGCGTGGAAATGATGGCCTGGCGACATCGGCAGAAAGCACACCGCACTGGTTTGCGTGACCTTGAACGCTAATGCCTCACGCCGTGGTGTCGACGGAGGTGCCGGCGGGGAAGCTTTGGAAGGCGGTGGAGGAGTTCACTTGGCCGCCTTGGGCGTCCTTGATGGCGGCGAGGAAATCCTGGCGGAATTGCTGCGGATCGATGCCGTGATCCTGGAGGAGTTGAAAGAACGCCTGGCGCGAGGTGGCGTCGGAGTTGATCTGGGCGCTGCCTGGCGTGGCGGAAGGCGGCGTTGACGCGGCCGGAGTGGTGGAAGCTGTCCCTTGTCCGGCAAGCACCTTGGCGAGGGCGTCTTCGATGAGTTTGTTGGGGTCGCTGGTGGTGGTGCTGCCGGGGGTGGTCGACGCCGAATTCAGGGCATCGGTGACGGCCTGCTGGATCGCCTGAAAGGCCGCGGAGTTCCCATGATGGTGATGATGGCCGCCGGACACGCTCTTCGCTCCGCCGCTGCCGTCCGCGTCGCCATCCGAGTCGGCTTTGCCGGCCTGCGTTGTTTGCGAACTGCCGTTGGCGGAGAGGCTCCGCAGATACTGAAAAAGACTCTGGCCGACGCCGCTCATTGAGACCGATGACATTGTAGTGTCCTTTCTCTGAACAACAGATTCTCGAACGCTGCCACAGGTGTCTCTTCTGCCCGTACAAGCTCGAAAACATCGAGCGACAGAGAGGATTTCGGCCGCGATTCGGCGGGGACTTGAGGGAATCCCGCAGAATGACGTGCCTGACACGTTTGTATGCATGGCCGGCCCTGGGGAGGCCGAAAGGCGATGGAAAAGTCCGGAGGCCGCGCGGTCTCCAAGCGGCGCCGGATGACTTAAATGTGACGCGTACGTGTAGGCCGGCCGGTCCCGGCATTCGTGCCGCCCGAGCGGCCGGCCACCGGTCCGATCGCCGGCGTTCAATGGACGGGTTTTACTTTTGACTACGCCCGCATGCCTCACCTAGCGTCTCTTGTTCTCACGGTCGGGGACGTAGCCCCGCCGTGTCTATTGCTGCGGGTCGTGTCCGCAACAGTTCTCACTTCTCATCTCTCACAAGGAGACTGCCATGACCTCCCGAATCACGCGCGTTCCCGTTCCGTTCGAGGCACTGGAGAATCGGATGATGCTCAGCGCAGCGCCGGCGGTCCATCACCCTGTCCACGCCGCCCTCCACCGCACCGCGGCGGCCGCGATCAAAGCCGCCGCAGCGCCGGCCACGGCGGCACTCACCGCGCCCGCCAGCGGCGGCGATCCCATCTACATGAACTTCAACGGGATTCCCGGCGACGTGACCGCCAACGGCCACACCGGTGAAATCCAGTTGCAGAGCTTCCAGTGGGGCGTGGGGCGGGGCATCGGCAGTCCCACGGGCAGCTCCGCCGATCGCGAGAGCAGCGCGCCCTCGGTCTCGGAAATCGTCGTCACCAAGACCACGGACAGGGCAACACCCATGCTGCTGCAGGCGATACTCACCGGGACGCCGGAGGACGTGAAGATCGACTTCGTCACGTCGTCCAGGGGCAAACTCAGCACCTATCTCGAATACGACCTCTCGAACGTGCTGATCAGCAGCTATAGCGTGAGTTCCGGCGGCGACCGGCCCATGGAAAGCCTCAGCCTCAACTTCACCAAGATCCAGGTCAAGTACATGGTCGCCAACGCCGACGGGTCAGTGACCCCGATCTCGACCGGCTGGGATCTTTCACTCGGAGAAATCCTCCAGCCCAACCCTACGACTCCTTGATGAACTGACCGGCCCGTGTGGGCTTTTGCTCGCAGGAGCGGCTCAGGGCATCCGCGGCCAGTGCATCCGCACCGGCGTCAGACTCCGTCTGTCTTGGCAAACCGCTTGTCTGTAGCCGTGATCGGTGATCGCGGTCCTCTGCCGCGCTCACCCATCGCGGCAGCAGGGCCGTGCAGAAGCACGGCCCTCCCGAATCCGTGGGCACGCCCGTCTGCCATTGCCGAACAGCCCCTCCGCTTGAACAATCTCCCGCAATTCATACGATGGCCGCCCTGATGACACGAAGCAGGGTCGCGCGGCCCTGACGCACGATCGGTGCGACCGGCCGCGCCCGGCCCACTCGACGGTTACACCTTGATTTGATTGCGAGAGAATCTGATGACTGAAAACTATCTTGAACGAATGTTTGGACTGACGGGCCGGACCGCCGTGGTGATCGGCGGGGCGGGGGTGCTGGGCGGAGCGCTTTGCGCGGGCCTGGCGCAGGCGGGCGCGCATGTCGTCGTGGGCGACCTGACCGAGGAAGGGTGCAAGGCCCGCGTGGCCGCACTCGAAGCCATCGGCGGGAAGGCGAGCTATTGCCCGGTGAACGTCACTTCGCGCGAGTCCATCGAGGCGCTGCTGGCGGCCACCCTGAAGCAGACCGGCCGGGCGGACATTCTCGTCAACTGCGCGGGCGTCAACGCCGGCAGCGATTTCCTCGACGCCACGGATGCCGACTGGGACCGGGTCATGGCCATCAACCTCAAGGCCGTCTTCCAGGCGTGCCAGGTTTTCGGCAGGCACATGGTGGCCGCCGGCAGCGGCTCGATCGTCAACATCGGCAGCGTCAACTCGCACCTGCCGCTCTCGCGGATCTTCGCCTACGCCGCCTCCAAGGCCGGCGTGCTCAACCTGACCCGCAACGTCGCCCACGACTTCGGCACCAAGGGCGTGCGCGTCAACTGCATCTGCCCCGGCTTCTTCCCGGCCGAGCAGAACCGCAAGCTGCTCACCCAGGAGCGCGTCGACAACATCATGCGGCACACGCCCATGCACCGCTACGGCGAACCGGAGGAGCTGATCGGCGCATTGCTGCTGCTGGTGGCGCCCAAAGCCGGCAGTTTCATGACCGGCGCTGCGATCAACGTCGACGGCGGCTTCACGGCGGCGTGGTTCTGAGTTCCAACGGGCTCTGCTCCAGAAATCCCACGCGGCGGTCGGAACGTCGCCGAATGCCCTCACCCCGGCCCTCTCCCGGCGGGAGAGGGAGACGCGGGCTCACGCCGCCCGCACGGCCGATTCGACGACAGGCTGGTCGACCGGGTCGACGGCGATGCGCTTCACGCGTGCGCCGATCCAGGTGAACAATTCGTAGGGAATTGTTTCGGCGATCTCGGCCAGGCGGTAGGCGCTGGCGGGAGAAAGCGGGTCGCAGTCGAGGACCGTCACCTCATCGCCCGGCAACGCCTGCGGGACATGCGAGAGGTCGATGGCGGTGTAGTCCATGGAGACCCGCCCGAGGACGGACGCGGGGCGGCCGTGGACCATCATGCTGGCCCGGCCGGAGAAGGCGCGGCAGTAGCCGTCGGCGTAGCCCACCGGCACCAGGCCAATGCGCATCTCGCGCGGGGCGATGAACGTCTGGTTGTAGCCGACGGATTGCCCGGCGGCGATGTCGCGCACGATCAGGAGCGGCGCGGTCCACTTGAGGGCCGGGCGCAGCGGGCGGTCGACGCTGGGGTGCAGGGTCGGATCGAGGCCGAGGATCGCCAGGCCGGGGCGGACCATGTCGAAGTGGGCGGCCGGGTGGAAGAAGACCGCTCCGGAATTGGCGGCGTGGCGGACGAGGTCGGGCCGGCCATGGGCCAGCGCATCCGTGGCGAGGCGGAAGCGGCGGATCTGGTCGAACGTATGCGGGCTGGCGGGGTCTTCGGAGCTGGTAAAGTGCGTCGCCAGGCCGGCCAGGCGCAGCGAGGGGTGATCGAGAATGGCCGCGGCCACACGTGGCAGAGTCTGTTCCGAGCAGCCTTCGCGGCAAATGCCGGTGTCGAGCATGATGTGAACGGGAACGCAGCGGCCCAGGGAGGCGGCCACCCGGGCGACATCGGCGACCGCGGGCGTGGAAACGAGCGTGAGAATGTGCCCGGCGCGGATAACCGCTTCGAGTTCCTGGCGATGCAGTCCGGCGTAGATGCGCTCGACCGGACGGAGGATGTGGATGGGGACGACGGAGGGCGTGAGGGCGAGCGCTTCCTCGATGGTGGCGACGGCGAGCAGGTCCACGGCCGGCGCTTCGAGGCGGCCGGAGGTGAAGTTGGTGAGCGCATCGGCGACGATGGCTGCGCCGTGGCCGTAGGCATCGGCCTTGACGACGGCGCAGATCTGGGTGAGGGGGTCGAGGTACTTGCGGAGGATGCGCACGTTGTGCAGGAGCGCGGACCGGGAGACGACAACGCGGGGGTGCAGCGACGAGGGGGCTTCCATGCGGTACTCACTTGGGCCGAGTCCGTTCGGCCATGGAGGGAGTATAGCAGGCGCGGCCTGACAAGCCAACGTGGCGTCAGTCTGGGAGTCCCGGAGTCTGGGATTTCCCTCTTGCAATCCCCTTGGGGGCGTAGAGAATAGTCCCCGGTGATCGGTTCTGGACCGATAACCATGCGATCAATCGCATATCAATATTGATTGATCGGCGGCCAACGGATTGGCCGATATCCGACAACGCCGCTGTCGTGGCTTTTGGCCCCGGCGGCACCTCGGGCAGGCTTAAGGATGGGCCTATGGACAGTTTTCTAATTCACGGCGGTACTCGTCTCAAAGGCAAAATCGAAGTCTCGGGCAGCAAGAACTCCGCGCTGCCGCTGATGGCCGCGTGTCTGATGACGGACGAGAAGACCACGCTGCGCGGCGTGCCCCGGCTCTCCGACATCGACTGCATGATCAAGCTGCTGACGGACTTGGGCTGCCACATTCAGCGGCACGACAGCTCCAATTCCTCGACGGGCGGGCCGCCGCTGGATGGCCCGCTGGACATCCAGGTCACCAGTGAGGAGAAGCACGAAGCCCCGTACAAGATCGTGAAGGAAATGCGCGCCTCGATCTGCGTGCTGGGGCCGCTGCTGGCCAAACGCAAACGGGCGGTCGTGTCCATGCCCGGCGGATGCGCCATCGGCGACCGGCCGATCGACCTGCACCTGCGCGGGCTGCGGAAGCTGGGGGTCGAATTCCACACTGAAAAGGGCAACATCGTCGGCGAAGTCCGCGGCCAGCTCAAAGGCTGCCGCATGTATCTTGGCGGCACCATGGGCCCGACGGTGCTGGGGACGATCAACGTCATGTGCGCGGCGACCCTCGCCGAGGGCGAGACGGTGCTGGTGGGCGCTGCCTGCGAGCCGGAAGTCGTCGACTGTGCCAACCTCCTCAACAGCATGGGCGCCAGCATCAGCGGGCAGGGAACCCCGGAAATCCGCATCGAGGGCGTCGAGCACCTGGCCGGGGTCGAACACCGGGTGATTCCGGACCGCATCGAATGCGGCACGTTCATTCTGGCGGCCGCCATCACCAACGGCGAAATCGAGCTGCGCAACTGCAATCTCGACCACCTGATCGCGGTCAACGACCTGCTGGAGGAAGTCGGCGTGCGCATCGAGCGGGAGAACGGCACGATCTTCGTCTCCAGCAACCGCCGGCTCAACCCGATCGAGGTGACCACACAACCGTACCCCGGTTTTCCGACGGATCTCCAGGCCCAGCTTATGGCCCTGGTGTGCCTGGCCGACGGCATGAGCGTGATCACCGAGCGCATCTTCCCGGACCGCTTCCTGCACGTGGGGGAACTGAACCGTCTGGGCGCGCGGATCCGCAAGGACAGTTCCACGGCCGTGATCCAGGGAGTGAAGGAGATGTCCGGGGCGCGGGTGATGGCGAGCGACCTGCGGGCCTCGGCGGCGCTGGTGCTGGCGGGACTGGTCGGCAAGGGACGGACGGTGATCGACCGCGTCTACCACATCGACCGCGGTTACGAGAAGATCGAGCAGAAGCTCAACGCGGTGGGGGCGCACATCGAGCGGCTGGATGAGAAGGAGATCAAGGATTTCTAGGATCGGGCATTCACTCGAACAGACGTTCCAGCAGGCGGTCGACGGCAATCGAGAGCTTGAACGAACTCTCGTAGGTGCCCTGCCGGATGCGCCGGCGGATGTCGCGGACTTTCGCGGTCCGCACGTCATCTCCGGCGCGGAGCCTCTGCACGAATCTCCTGGGTATTTCCAGCATAAGGGCCCGACCTGTCTGACCTGTCATGGGACACCCGACCTTCTTCTCAGGTGTGGCACGATTCCAGTTCATCCAGCCGCCGCCGCAGTTCCTCGACGACCTCGCGGTAGAGCCGGAAGTTCTTCGAACAACTGCTCCTCCATCCAGCGGTCCGCACTGGTCGCCCCGACATCAGCAATGCCTTTCATGGCCGAATTCTCCTGGTACGCTCCGCCGCCGCTTGCAGGAGCCAGCGGGCTTGTTCCGACCGTTTGCCCTCGATACCCTGACGGCGCGGATGTTGGGCCGCAATTCCGCGAAAGCAAGAATGGTATCGGCCGGACCTGAACCGAATCTTCAGAAGAAACCAATAAAACTATCCACAAAAAGTTACGTGACGTGCCAATTAATATCTACTTTCGTATATTGCGCATTCCTGTTTCGCAAACACCGGGAGAATGTGACGAAAACGTGCCGGGGCCACCCGATGCACGCGCACTTGCGGAGAGCCCCGTTCTGAACGTAAGTCGTTCCGGGTCCGCGCCCGGGGGCCCGTTATGCACAAACCACCCACTCAGAATCCCGACGTATCATCTCCCGTCAGGCGGGTTTTCTGCGACAATGGAGAGGCTGGAGAACATGGATAACGGCTCCGGCCGGTGCAAGGCATGACAACTATGCGTCATAGACTCATCGCCCTCACGGCAGTGGAATTCCTCGCCTCCACCGCGGGCACGTTCACCTCCGTCGGCCTGCCCTTTTACACCACGCACATTTTTCACTGGGGACTGCGCGGCAATTCGCTCATGGCCGTCATGCAGGGAATAGTATACGTAACGGCGTCATTAAGCGCCAATCTGGTCCAGTCCAAGGCGGGGCGGATCGGAGTCCTTCGGGCGCTCTACCTGGTGATGTCCGCGGCGGCGTGCGTGGCCTTCTTCCTCCCCCGCGCCGGCCTGGTGATAGCGGCCGTCCTGGCCTACGCCGCCTGCGCGGGAATCTGCTGGCCGATCCTCGAGAGCCTCGTCGCGGGCTCTGCCACCGGCGAAACGCTTTCGCGCCGGCTCGGCGCCTACAACGTCGTCTGGTCGGCCGCCGGCGTCGTCCTCATGGCCGTGGTCGGCGCCGTCATCGAACACTGGCCGCCGGGCGTGTGGCTCATCATCGCCGTGTCTCATCTCCTGTGTGTGCTGGTGCTCGTTCTGTTTCGCAATCTCGAGGAAAAGCCGTCCGCCGATCAGCCCGCGGCCGGCCAAATGCGGGTGGAGGTCGAACTCCTGCATCACAAGCGGCTGGCGATGTGGCTCTCGCGCATCACGCTCCCCGCGACCTACATGGTGATGATCGCTCTCGCCGCCATGCTTCCCACGCTGCCGGCGATCGCGCAGCTCCGGCCCACCATCGCGACACTGACCGAGGCCGTCTGGATGGCTGCCCGCGTCGCGGCTTTCGCACTGCTCGGGGCCACGACCTGGTGGCACACGCGGCCGCGGATGCTGCTCTGGGGATGTGTGCTGATGTTGATCTCGTTCCTGGCCGGAATCATCCCGCCCTCGCGGGACACCGGCGCTTTTGCCCTGGGCAGCGTGGTGTTCTGGCAAATCGGCCTGGGATTCGCCTTCGGCTATATCTACAGCGCGAGCCTCTATTTCGGCCTGGCCCTGAGTGAAGGCAGCACCGAACACAGCGGCTATCACGAGGCGCTGATCGGCCTGGGAGCAGTCCTGGGGCCCGGCAGTTGCGCGCTGGCCGCCTGGATCCGCCCCGGCCAGCCCCTGGCCGCCGTGGGAGCCGTGGGGGCGGCCATCCTCATCAGCCTCGCGATTGCCGCCGTGGCGGCGGTCCGGGCCGAAAGATCACAACTCACCACAGCCCCACCGTCGTCCCATCCGCCAGCACCTTGATCTTCGCCGCCGCCGGGACTTTGGGCAGGCCGGGCATGGTGACGATGTTGCCGCAGATGGCGACGACGAAGCCGGCACCGGCGGAAAGGCGCAGTTCGTTGACAGTCACGCGGAAGCCGGATGGGCGGCCTTTGCGCGAGGGGTCGTCCGAGAGACTGCTGGAGGTCTTGGCCACGCAGATCGGCAGCGAGCCATAGCCCGTTTTGGTGTACAGTTCCATATCCGTCTCGGCGACGCGGTCGAAATCCACGCCGTCGGCGCCGTAGAGCTTCTTTGCCAGGATCGTGATCTTCTTGTCCAGCGGCATCGAGAGATCGTAAAGGAACTTCAGCTTCTTGCGGCGGTTCTTCTCGATGCAACGCAGCACGGCCTCGGCCATCTTCACCGCGCCCTTGGCGCCCTGGCTGAAGTGGTCGCCCAGCACGGCTTCGACGCCCATCGACTCGCAGAACTTGATGATCCGCCGCAGGTCGGCCGGCTTGTCATCCATGAAATGGTTCAGCGCCACGATCGGTTCTAGGCCGAAAGCGCGAATGTTTTCGATGTGCTTGGCGAGATTTCCCAGCCCGCCGGTGGCGCTCATGCCGCCGTGATAAGCAATCGCCTTGGCCGTCGCCACAATCACCACGGCCCGCGGGTTGAGCCCGGCCGAGCGGCACTTGATGTGGAAGAATTTCTCCGCGCCCAGGTCGGTGGCGAAACCGGCCTCGGTCACCACGTAGTCGGCCAGCTTCAGCGCCAGGCGCGTGGCGATCGCGGTGTTGGTGCCCTGGGCGATGTTGGCGAACGGCCCGGCGTGGACGAACGCCGGCGTGCCTTCGAGCGTCTGCACGATATTCGGGTGGATGGCATCGCGCAGCAACACCTGCATGGCCCCGACGGCCTGGAGCTGGTGCGCATGCACGGGTTCGCCCTTGTAGGTGAAGCCCACGACCATGTTGCCCAGGCGCTTGCCCAGGTCGGCGTAGTCTTTTGCAAGACAGAGGATGGCCATCACTTCCGATGCCGGCGTGATGTTGAAACCGTCCCGCCGCGGCACGCCATTCTTCACGCCACCCAGGCCGACGAAGATGTCGCGGAGCGAGCGGTCGTTGAGGTCGATCACCCGGCGGAGCACGATGCGGCGCGGGTCGATGCCGAGTTCGTTGCCGAACTGGAGATGGTTGTCGGTCATGGTGGCCAGCAGGTTGTTGGCCTTTTCGACGGCGTACATGTCGCCGACGAAGTGGAGGTTGATGTCCTCGGCCGGGACGACCTGGGCATAGCCCGCGCCGGTGCCGCCGCCCTTGACGCCGAAGTAGGGGCCAAGCGACGGCTCGCGCAGGCAGATGGCCGTCTTCTTGCCGAGCAGGCGCAGGGCATCGCCGACGCCGATGGTGGTGGTGGTCTTGCCCTCGCCCTGCGGCGTGGGGGTCATGGCCGAGACGAGGATGAGGTTGCCGTCGGGTTGATGCTGGCGATCGAGGAGTTCGTCTACGGGGATCTTGGCGATGTGTTTGCCGTGCATCAGGAGCGAATCCGGATCGAGCCCGAGTTCGGCCGCCACATCCTGGATCTTCCGCTTCTGACGCGACAGTTCGATTTCATGGTTGCTGAGCATGTACAGTCTCCCGGCCCTTTTATCGGCCGCAACGAGGTGAAAGTTAAGAGGTGAAGAAAGGTATCGTACGATGAGAGGTCTGGCAGGTCACGCATGACAACCCCAACGGCGTCGAGAATGGGTGCATGACGATTTCGGCGGGTGCGGTATTGGCCCTGACGGGGCCGAAGAAGTTAGCCCAAGGTTTGCGTACTCGCATACCCTGGGTATTGGGCAACAAGTTACGCCCTGCCCTGAAAGGGCGGAGGAAGTCCTGGCCTGCGGATTCCTCGACGATGCCTCCGCCCTTTCTGGGCGGGACGGTATGGTTTGGCAAACACCCAGGGTATGCGAGTACGCAAACCCTGGGCTGGATTCTTTCGGCCCTTCAGGCCGCAGAATCGCCGCCCAAAGTGTCGTGCATCCGTCGAGAATGTCCTCCAGGCGCAAGCGATCCGATCTCATAGTGGGACGGCCTCCTTGCGCACGATCTGGCCGAATCGGCCCGTAAGAGCGCCCTCAGAAACGACATCGACCTTAATGCCCAGCAGTTCACGCAGGTCCACCAGCAGTCCGCCCTGATCGAAAAGCGTGCGGCCCGGCTCCAGTCGCACGACCAGGTCGAGATCGGACGTTTCGGTCGCATCGCCACGGGCCACCGATCCGAAGATGCGTATGTCCGATGCGCCGTATTGCCTGGCAACGGCGATGATCTCGTCACGACGTTTGAAAATGTCGTCTTTGGTCAACACGGCGGTATTGTACCCGATGTACGCCGGTTGCGGGAATCCGCATGGTGATGTTTAATACAGCGGGTTTCGCAGCCAGTCCATCCAAGGAGCCGCAATGCCGCGTCTGCGTCTGCCGCCGATGTTCCTTCTGCTGATCGGCCTCGTTCTTCCCAGCCCATTGCTCCACGCCGCCGAACCCGCAACGCGGCCCATCCCGCCGGCGTTTGGTCCGTACGTCGATCTTAAGGACGAGGATTTCGCCGGTGTGCCCTCGTTCAAGGCACAGGATCGCATCGTCGGCACGTACTACTTCTATTGGTACGACAGCCGCACCCGCGGCCACCTCATTAACGGCGACGGCAGCGATGCCCTGACCACGCATCCGGCGTCGCTCGAGGATTTTTCCTACAAATCCGTCGCCTGGCACCGCCGCCAGCTCGAGGACATGATCTATGCGGGCATCGACGTGGTGCTGCCGGTGTTCTGGGGCGCTCCATCTGAGCACGAAGGGGAGCACTGGAGCTACGCCGGCCTGCCGCCGCTGGTGAAGGCCCGCGAAGAGCTTCTCCGCGAGGGCAAGAACCCGCCGCGAATCGGGCTGTTCTACGACACCAGCACGCTCCAATACAACCGCTGGAACGTCCATGTCGACTGCACCACCGACTACGGCCGCGAGTGGTTCTACGCGACCATTTGCGACTTCTTCTCCATGATTCCGCCGAAACACTGGGCCATGATCGACGGCAAGCCGATCGTCTTGCTCTATTCCGCGGCCTTTGCGAAGAAGCACGACCAGTCGGTGATCGACCACACCCGCCAGCGTTTCGCCGCTGAGTTTGCCGGGCGGGTCCCCTGGATCGCCCGCGAAATTTCCTGGCAGGTGAAGGCCGACGACACCGTCGCCTGGGGCGGCGCGCTGGGCCTGAAGAACCCCGGCGTCGCCTCCGTCGGCCCCGGCTACGACCACTCCGCCGTGCCCGGCCGGACGCCGCTGGTCGTCGATCGCCGCAACGGCAAATTCTACGAAGAGAACTGGCTGAAACTGCTCCGCCGCCCGTCGAAGTTCGTCATGATCGAGACTTGGAGCGAGTTCCACGAAGGCACCGACATCGCCGAATCCCGCGAATATGGCCGGCAGTATCTCGACCTCACGCGCAAGTACACCGCGCTCTTCAAACAGGGTTTTACGCCACCCTGGCCCAAGGGAAGCTACAGCGATGCCGCGCAGCTCACGGTTCAACTCGGCGAGAAGAACCGGTCGGCCGGCCTGACGCCCGTGGAGAACGAGGACGGTACCACGACTGTAGTGACCGTGGCCGGCCGCGAAGCCCGGGTACTGGCTCCGTCGAAGGTCCACAACAACAGCTACATGTACTTTGCCGTGGACGACAGCTTCAAGAACGCCCCGACGATGCAACTGATCCTGGCGGTGGATTACTACGACGCCGCCCCCGGCACCCTGTCCGTCGAATTCGACGGCAGCGACGCCAACGCCCCCTTCGGCGGTGCCTACACAAGTAGTCGGGACTCGGTGAAGCTGGAAGGCAGCAAGACCTGGAAGACCGCCCGCTTCACGCTCCCCGACGCCCGTCTGCTGAACTCCCAGAACCGCAGCGCCGACCTGCGCCTGGTGATCCAGTCCCCCGGCCTGGCCATCTCCCGCGTGACACTGCGTAAGAACTGAGCCCCCACCCAACAACTAATAACAAATAGCCAATAACCAACAACAAGTGACCAGTGACAAGTGACAAATAACATGCCCCCCATCGTCGTCGGCTTCGGCGAGATCCTCTGGGACCTCCTCCCGGCCGGAAAACAACTCGGCGGCGCACCCGCCAACTTCGCCTATCACGCCGGCGCGCTCGGGGCCAAAGCCTCGGTCGTCAGCGCCGTCGGCAATGATGCGCTCGGCCGCGAGATCCTTGCCCGGCTCGATGCCCTGGGACTCGACCGCCGCCATGTCGCCACCGACCCCGGCCACCCCACCGGCACCGTGAGCGTGCTGGTCGATGCCGCCGGCGCGCCCACGTACGAGATTCGCCGCAACGTCGCCTGGGATTTCGTGCCCTGGTCGGCGGAACTCGGCGACGTCGCCCACTCGGCCGACGCCGTCTGTTTCGGCTCCCTGGCCCAGCGCTCGCCGGGGACGCGGGCGACGACCATGACGTTTCTCACCGAAACCCGGCCGGAGTGCCTTCGCGTCTTCGACATCAACATCCGCAAGACGGCCGACCTCCCGGTCGTTTCCAGCCTGTTGGCGATGACCAATGTATTCAAGCTCAACCACGAGGAGATGCCCGCCGTGGCCAAGATGCTCGGTCTCGGCAACGACGAGCCCGCCGCCGCCCGCGAGTTGCTTTCGCGGTTTTCGCTCAAGCTGCTGGCCGTGACTTACGGCGACCTCGGCAGCCATCTGTATGCGCCCGCGCACCACAGCTTCGTGCGGGCGCCCGCCGTCAAGGTGGTCGACACCGTCGGTGCCGGCGACTCATTTGCGGCCGCGATGGTCATGGGCCTTCTCGCCGGCTGGTCGCTCGAGCGCATCCACCGCCGCGCCACGGAACTGGCGGCGTATGTCTGCACCCAGCCCGGCGCGACGCCCGCCCATCCGAAAGACATTAAACGGGACGCGGTGTCTTGATTTCCACTGGCGGCCCGTGACCCGCTGGCACAGGCATTCTTGATTCCGCTGAAGAAGTGCCGCCGACGCCCTCGTCGGCGGAATCCAACCGCGTTCCCACGCGAATACGCCTGGTACATCGACACCAGGTGTCTTACGGTCAGGGTTCTTCAGCAGAATTGCCGTCCGGAATTGCCGGTGGGGGCACCGGCACCACTTGTTCGTGGTACAATCCAAACGTGGAGGTCCCGATGAGAAAAGGCCTGTGTGTTGTCGCGTCGATCGGGCTGGTGCTTCTTGCCGGAGCATTCACGGCATTGGCGCCGGCCGCGCCGGCTTCCGACACGGCATCGCTATCCGCCGACGAGGCCAGTCTCGCGCTCGAGCGCGACTGGCTCTATCAGGCGATGGGCGAACCGCTGCCGCAAAGGACGGCCCAGGAGATCGCCTGGGCCCGTGAACTGGCCGGGCGGCTGGCGCGCAACCCGCGCACGCCGGATCTCTCGGCCGACCTGAAGGAACTGGACGCTCTCCAGAAACGCCTGGCCGAGCGGACGGCCGGCCCGGCCAAGGCGCAGCCGGCCAGAAACGCCGACGCGGTCCCCGCGTGGATCTGGTATCCCGAAGGCAATCCGTCGCAAGATGCCCCGGCCGAAAAGCGATATTTCCGCCGCCGGTTCGACGTGCCCGTGCTGCCGACGCCTCCGGCGGCAGCGGGTGCCGGGAAGGACGTGCCGGTGGGGGCACCGGCAGCACTTCGCATGGCCGAACTGTACATCGCCGCCGACGACGCTTGCGAGGTATTCCTCAACGGCACGCGTGTCGGCGTCCACGACACCTGGCGTCACGCGGCCGTCTTCTCCGTGGGCAGGCTGCTCAAGCCCGGCGCCAATGTCCTGGCCGTCTGCGCCGAGAACAAGCCCGCGCCCAGCAAGAACCCGGCCGGGCTCATCGTCCGCCTCGCCGTGACTCTCGCCGACGGCAAACCCTCGGCCATCGTTTCCGATGCCTCCTGGCGCACCGAGAAAGTGGAGCGTGCCCAGTGGCAACAGCCAGGCTTCGACGACTCTGCCTGGAAGCCCGCGGCCATCGCCGCTCCATTCGGCGGGGGCCCGTGGGGACGCATCGCCGGCCTCGGCGTGCCGGGTTCGCCGGACGATCCGTCCCTGGCCTACGCCGGTACCGACCCGGCCGTCAAGCAACTCTACTTTGCGGTGCGGCGGGTCAAGCGCAGCATCGTCTTCAAGAACCCCGTACTCGATTTCACCCAACTGCTGTTCATCGATCAGCCGCTGCCGCAGGGGCCCGAGTCGCCGCACGAGGCCATCCACCGCATGGGCATCATGGCCGTTCCGGGCGGGCGGCTGCTGGTGCTCGACGGGCTGCATCCGGGCGGCAAGGTCCGCCAGCTGGCCCCCGTGAAACCCGGCAGTTTCTGGCGGCCGGACTTGTCTTTCGATGCCAAAACGGTCCTCTTCTGTTTTAAGCCGGCCGACGAGAAGAGCTTTCACCTCTATGAGATGAACTTCGACGGCACCGGCCTGCGGCAGCTCACCAGCAGCGAGTACGACGACGTCGACCCCATCTATCTGCCCGATGGACACATCATCTTCACCACCACCCGCGGCAACTCCTACGTCCGCTGCGGTCCGTTCATCTACTCCTACATCCTGGCCCGCTGCGACGCCGATGGCGGCAATGTGTACCTCATCAGCTACAATGGCGAACCCGACTTCGTGCCCTCGCTGCTGGACGACGGCCGGGTGATCTATTCCCGCTGGGAATACTCCGACAAGCCGCTCTGGCGGCTGCAGAAGTTGTGGACCACCAACCAGGACGGCACCGGCACGGCCCACTTCTGGGGCAACCAGTCGGTCTGGCCGGACCATCTTTCCGAGCCGCGGCAGATCCCCGGCAGCCGCCGGGTGATGTTCTCCGGCGTGGCCCACCACGACTGGTGGTCGGGCTCGATCGGCATCGTCGACCCGGAAAAGGGACGCGACTATCCCAACGGACTGACCAAGGTCACCGCCGACCTCCGCTGGCCGGAGGTCACCGCTCCGCCGGAAGACCGCAAGGACGCGGCCGACTACCACGCCTCCGGCCGCTTCACCGGCTACAAGACACCCTTTCCGCTTTCCGGCGAGGACTTCCTCGTCTCGGCCCGCGGCACCGGCGGCCGCTTCCGGCTCTACCTCATGGACGTCCACGGCAACCGCGACCTGATCTACGAAGGTGTCCACAACATCTGGCATGCCATCCCCGTCAAGGCCCGCCCGATGCCGCTGCAACAGCCCGACCGCGTCGCCTGGCCGGGCACCGGCAAGGACCGCAAGCCGGCCGAGTTGGGCGTGTTCTTCAGCGCGGATGTGTACGAGGGCGTGCCCGAGCTGAAGCGCGGCTCGGTGAAATACCTGCGGGTCTTCCAGTTGGACTACAAGACCTACTCGACCTGGAACAAGACCTACCGCAACTCCGGCCCGCCGGTCTCCATTGTGCAGGAAGAGGGCGTCAAGCGGATTCTCTCCGAGGTGCCGGTCGAGGCCGACGGCTCGGTGAACTTCAAGGCCCCGCCCGGCCGGACGCTCTTCTTCCAGTTGCTCGATGCCGACCGCCGCTGCCTGCAGACCATGCGCAGCTTCACCGGCTTGATGCCCGGCGAGCAGCGCGGCTGCATCGGTTGCCACGAAGGCCACAGCACGGCGCCGCCGCGCCAGGCCGCCACCGCCCTGCGCCGCCCGCCCACGGAATTATCGCCCCCGCCCTGGGGCACCGAAAGCATCGGCTACGAGCGTTTCGCCCAGCCCGTGCTCGACCGCTACTGCGTCAAGTGCCACCAGGGCAAGCCCAAGGCCAAGGACTCGGACGAGCCCAACCTCGCCCTGCGTCCCGGCCACAGCGTCTTCAAGGAGCCCTACCTCACGCTGGTCGGCTCGGCCGGCTGGCAGAACCCCGTCGCCCCCGGCCGGCCCGGCTACGGCATTGCCGCCGCCATCCCCGTCGAGAGCGACTACGCCCAGACCGACCCCAAGGCCCTGACCACGCTGCGCCCCATGCAATACCTCTCCTGCAAGAGCCGGCTGATTGAGTTGGCATCGAGCGGCAAGCACTACGACGTTAAGGTGGACGCCGTCAGCCTGCATCGGCTCATCGCCTGGGTGGATGCGTGCAGCCCCTTCATGGGCGAGCCGGAGGTCCGCGCCCTGGGTGACCCGAGCTTCCCCGGCATCGAGCGCCTGCCGATTCGCCCTCGCGTGGCCACCGCGCCCGTCATCGAGCGACCGTGAAGCGAATCGTCATTTCCGGGCCTTCCAGCGAAGCGTCCGGCTACCGCGTGGCCGGACGAGTGGCCGGTTCGGCGACCGGTCTTCCGAGAACGACCTCCAAATCAAACCAGACGCGCGACATCGTACTCGGAAACCAAACCCGCAATTCCGCTCCCGGCAATTCACCGAGCGTCAGCTCAAGCCGGCCGCCCACTGTGCGCATTTGCCAGACACCGAGGACGTGGGGCTTGTCGGTGGCGATGCGACCCTGGTCGTCTGGTTTGGCGCCGGCCGGCAGGGGAAGATCTCCGTCAAAGGGGACGCTCAACGTCGCAATGCGCTCGGCTCCCGTCTGCAAATCAACAACGGTGATCGGGAAGCGATAAACGTGCTGGCCCTGCTCCTGGATGTAGCCTCCGGAGAGCGTGAGGAAGGCGTGCGTCGGGCTCATGGCCAGCAACTGGCCGACCTCGCCCGCCTCCAGCCACGCCTTGACTGCAGGCGCAGGAATCCGGCGGTACCAGGTGATGTTGCACAAACAGCCATCGGGTGGACGCAGCTTGGCCCCGTCGCGCATCTGCGAGTCGACCCTCACCATGCCCGAGTGATAGCATCCCCAGATTACGGCCCCTGAATGTATCCCGCTTGGCCCGCCGGTCACCTCTTGCGGCAGGGTTGCCATGGCAATCACCCGCCCATCGCCGGTGAGCTGGTAGACGATGCACTCCCCCAGAAAGTTGGTCCACTGGTGCGGGCCCTTCGCCACCGCCACGAAGATGTTCTGCGGACTCTCGATGGGTGATGGCACCGCCACCACGATCGGCCCGCCGACAATCTTGCACTGATACTGTTCGTCAAAGGCCTTCTGCACGGCAATGCATCTCTTGCGCTCCTCTTGCCGGGCTTGATCTGGCGTTGGCGGTTCGCCTTTGATGTTGGCAGCATTCTCGCCAGCAGCCATGATCCCATTCCAGCCATAGATTCCGAATCGTTCCATGTAGTGGTGCCACATGCTGGGGCCGAGGAACCCGCGCTGGTACTCCCATATTCTTGGCACACGCCAGGCCTCTTTTCCGGCCACGTCCAGGCAGATCAGATCCTCCTTCTCTCCCCCGCACACAAGCAGCCTCTCTCCGATCCAGGTCAACCGTTGAATACCACAGTCCGCGTAGTCAGACCGCGTGGCAGTCCATACGACATTGGATCCCACTGGCTCGGGCTGGATTCCATGCGCATCATACGCCCGCGACCACGCGGCCTTCTCTGCGTCAGCGTCAAAGAGGCTTACCCGATAAGCCGTCACCTTGTCTTCTCGCTCCCCTTCCTGGTGTTGCGTCCGGTGCGAAAGGACCGCCACCCGGTTCTCGCCGGTCCGGATGTCGACGACCACCTCGCGCTGTCCGCGCGGGGGCTCCTCGCTCACCACCAACGGAGCGATCCATTTCCTCGCCGCCAGGTCCAACCGCCGAACCCGCCCCGGTGATTCCGCCTCGAATGGCCGGCCTTCACCCACTGCCCGGAACGCCACGAACAGCGCCAAATGCCCGCTGAACCCTCTCCATCCCAACTGCTGCCCATCCGCAGACTTGATCGACCAGAGAATCTTCCCGCCGTTCGCATCCAACTCGCTGACCGTATCCCCGCGGACGACAAAACGCCGGTCACCCACCCACTCGAGTCGAGCCTCGTTCACCAGCATTACCCTGGCGATCCGGCCGTCAAGTTCCAGCGTGCAGCGATCGAATTGCGGTTTGATCTGCCCCGCGATCGGCAATGAAGCCGTCAGCCAACCGGCCACGACCAGCAACGTCCACGCCGCCCTGAATCCGACAAACTTGAACATGGCTTGCTCCCTGAAGGATGTGGTGTTTGCCTTTCGCTGTTCCTGATACACTCAATCCGCCAAATCGTGCCGGGATCATCAATTGCCCATGATCGGCCATCCAGTCGAGAACGGCTGTGCCTCTCGTGCAAGAACCGCCTCATTTCAGTTCGGCGATCGCAATACCGTTCTCGCCGGCCACGGAATAGAGCAGGTAGACCTTGCCGAGCACTTCGTCCGAAGCCTTGAAATGCAGGCCATCCTTGGACACGGCGACGAACGACTTCTGCCCGCCGCCTGCGCGGGCCGGCCCGTGGAAGTACATGCGGAGTTCCCGGCGCTGCTCATCGACGAGGACGTCGGGCGAGGCGATGTGGCCGGTGCAGCCGGGCGCTTCGCTCAGTTTGAGCGTGCCGGGTTCGTGGATCTTCCACGGGCCTTCGAGTCTGTCGGCATAAGCGAGGCGAGTGTACTTCCCGCCGTGGTGGGCGAAGTAGAGGTAGTAGTTGCCCATGCGGCCCGGAACCCAGGGCGGGACGCGGATCAGCGATGGCCCGTTGATGTTGTTCCCGTCCCGGCCGGGGATCATTTCCGGGCGAATGATGGGGTTCTGTTCGAAGCGACGCACTTCCAGCTTGGGCAGTTTGTTGGCCGCAACGCAGAGCAGAAGGGAAAGGAGGATGAGTCTGACCATGAACATGTGGTGATGTCAATCATTTGTCAGCGCCATATACGAGCAGGATGCCGAAAAGAACGATCACGACAAGGCCTGCGGCGATGCCGCAGACGGAAGGGAACAGTCCCCTCGTGTTGGGACGTCGCGCGTGATAGACGCCCACAATTCCGCACAGCAGTGCTGCGGGAGCGCTGAGGACGAGCCATAGAAGAAGGACGCAGGGAATCATCGTTCTGTTTTCAGTGAATAGCAGAACAAGTAGCAACATGAAACTGGCAGCCGTGGAAATGGCAAATCCGCCGGCATATATGGCCGGCAGGTTGTCGAGAGGCGGCCTGCCGCCCTTCTCGAAAACCGGCCTACCCTTGTCGGGACCGCGATAGTCCAGAATGAGGTGGTCCGGCTCAGGATGCGCGGGTTCGTCGGGCACGGGTGCGCATGATACGCATCCGTCGAGTTGCATGCGAGGATGCGAGGGGGGTGCATGACGGAATCGGGATCCCTTCGAATGGCTTCGGAGGGGCAGGAATGCCCCGACAGACAAGAATGAATGTCTGTCCTACGGGCCATTCGATGACAGACAAGAATGTCTGTCCCACCAGAATCTGGCAGAGGCACCGCCGAAAGGGTCATGGACCCTGCGAGCGGCGCGCCGATGGCCCTTGTCTGGACATGCAGTCAACCTGCGGATACTTTGCTTACGTTTTCATACCGGGCGACCTCGAGAAGGGATGAACATGACCCCCAGTCTTCCGCCAGCCGGCGATTCGGGTCCGGATGTGTTCAGCAACCAACAGCGGGAGATCCTGCAGGCGGTGGACGTCATCGTCCCCCAGGTGCAGGTGCCCAGGGGCTACGGCGTCTACCTCGGCTTCCTGGCGGCCGCACTCATGCTCATGCCGCCGCTCTACCTGGCCATGCTCGCCTTCCTGGCGTGGCTCGCGGTCTGGCACACCTGGCAGGCGTTTGCCTCCATGGAATACGGACCGTTCTTCATCTTCCATTTTCCCATGGCCGGCCTCGGCGCCCTGCTGCTGCTGTTCCTCATCAAGCCGGTGTTCCTGCGGCAACGCGAAGACAGCGGGCGCATCGTCACCCTCCGGCCGCAGGATGAGCCGCTTCTCTTTGCGTTCGTACGGAAGCTCTGCTCGGCCAGCGGCGCGCCGGTGCCGTCGCGCATCGAAGTGGACTGCGAGGCCAACGCCAGCGCCAGCCTCGACCGCGGCCTGGCCGGCCGGAAACTCGTGCTACGGATCGGCCTGCCGCTGGTCGCGGCGTTGCCCGTGCGCCAACTGGCGGGCATCCTGGCCCACGAGTTCGGCCACTTCACCCAGCGCTCGGGCATGACCGGCTCCTACCTCATCCGGCGCCTCAACCGCTTCTTCGCCCGGATCGTGTTCGAACGCGACCGCCTCGACGCCAGGCTCCAGCGCATGCGACTGAGCCGCAACGTGCTGGCACGCGGGTTCTACTACGTGGCGGCCGGGCTGGTCGAAGCCGCGCGCGGAGTGCTCTGGCTCATGCTCGTCGTTGCCGAACTGTTGACATGCAGCGTCCTGCGCCGCATGGAATACGACGCCGACCAGCGCGAGGCCCACGTCGCCGGAACGCGCGACTTCGAGTACACCAGCCAGCTCCTGGTTTTCCTCGACGTTGCCGGCCACCAATCGCGCTACCAACTGACCCACACCTGGGACCAGCGCCGGCTGGCCGACGACCTGCCGCAGCTCATCTACGCCAACGCCCGGCGGCTCTCGGAGCAGCGGGACGATATCGTCAAGCTGCTCGGAACAGGCAAAACCCACTGGTTCGACACGCATCCATCCCACAACGACCGCGTGCGCAGCGTCGAAAAGCTGGGCGCGCCGGGCCTGGTGGAATGCGATCTTCCTGCTTCGCAACTGTTCGCCGATTTCGGGGCCGTCTGCCGCCGCACCAGCGAGGCGCTGTATCGCAGCGTCTTCGCCAAGGAGTTCGCCGAGGCCAAGCTGGTGCCCACCGCCGTCATGCTCGGCGAGTTTGACGGCTGCCGCGATGCCTTCAAGGCGCTGAACCGGTACTTTCAGGGATGCGTCGCCTCGTTTCGTCCGGTCTTCCCGGCCGACGATGCCCAGCAGGAACCCGACGACGTCGATGCGGCGTCGCGGGCACTGGCGGCGCAGCGCCAGGCAATGCTGGCCGCCGCCCGGCAGGCGGACGATGCGCTCGAGCCGTTTGAGAAAGCGTCGGAGAGGATCGCCGTGGCCCGCAGCGAGGTGGCGCTGTGCCGCATGTTCGTGCATTCGCCCCAGGCGCAGAGCCTTCGCGCCAAGGCCGAGCGTGAGCTGGAGCAGCACCAGCCCGTACACAATATGGCCGAGGAAAAGCTGGTGGAGTTTGAACTCGCCGCGCGGCGACGCCTGACGACGGGATTGCGGCTCCTGCGGACGGATTCGCTGGCGGCGCGCCTGCCGGAAGCCCGGCATGGCCGCGAAGAGGCCGCGAGACTGGTCGAGGTGTGCCGGGCGCTGGCGCCGTGCATGGCGCCCGTGCGGAAGATGCGGGAGTTGGCCCTGTCGATCCAGATATTCTGCTCGGCCCACAATCCGCGCCAGCCACATCAGGCGCTGGTCAGCCGCATCCTGGAAACCACGCGGCAGACGGGGATGATGCTCCGGGAGCTGAAGGAGCGGCTCGAGATGGTCGCGTATCCCTTCGAGCACGCGACCGAGGGCATCTCGGTCGGCGCGGCCGTCGTGCAGCGCATGCCCGAGCCCGAGGACCCGATCGACGCCCACGCCTGCGTGATGGGCATGCTCGAGAGCTTCACCGGCCTGGCCCACCGCGCCATCGCGGTGCTGGCCGGGTGGGCGGAGAAGGTGGAACTGGCGATCGGGCTCGAACCGCTGCCCGAGCCCAAAGAGAAGGAGCAGACCGAACCCGCCAGACAGGCGATGGACAACAAACGTGACGAGCGGCGCTACTGGCTCTGGTACGGCGTGCGGGCGGCCGCCGGCGTCGCCATGCTGGTGATCCTGGTTTGGTTCAGCATCGACCCGCCGATCCTGCCGTCGATGCCCTGGATGAGCAGTTCGGGCGACGGCCTTGGATATCGCCCGGCGGCATTCCAGGTGCCCATGCGCAGCAGCAATGCGCCATCGGAGCCGATGATCTATCCGCCGGGCTATCAGCAATGGCAGCAACAGCATCCGGGGTATGGGACGCCCGGACACCCAGGCGCGCCGCAACCCGGCCAGCCCCACCAACCCGGCCAGCCGTACGGGCCGGGCCAACCCAATGTGCCCGGGCAACCATACACCCCCGGCCAACCCAATCCGCCGGCTCAACCCTACGCACCAGGCCAGCCCTATCCCGCCAGGCCCCAGCCCGGCCAACCGTATCCCGCCCGGCCCGGCCAGCCCGGCTACAACCCGAATCAGCCTGGCTACAACCGGCCACAGCCGCAGCCCAACAACCCGCAGCCGTATCGCCCCGGTCCGTCGAGCCCCGGACGATCCTCCCCATCGCCCGGCGGAGGTCCGCGAGGGCGATGAGGCGGAAGCGGTTTTGTCATGGTGCTGATTCTCGCGAGCTGAATGCCCATGGTGGGTCTCCGCTGATGCGCGGGAAGCCTTGCCGCATGCAAGACGGTTATTGCGGCCACGGCTTCGGACCCGGAGGGGTCGGCGGTCCCACCGAATTGAGGCTGCAGGCGATTGCCTTCGTCCGGGACAAATGGCCGAGCTGGGGCTCGGCGTTCCCAGGGAGCCGCGGCCGGCCATTCACAACGGGCCAACGATGGAGTCTAATTCGCGCACGCCCGGGCGCCGGGACGGACCGGAGGTGCGGGATATGCGAGTTGAAACGAGCGAATACCGGTTGACGGATGAGGAAGCGCGGGAGGAGGCCGCGGCGCGGCTGGCGGTGCTGAGCGGAAAGGCGCCGGGGCAGACGCCAGCGAGCCGGTTCCGCCCGCTCTTCGGCTGGATTCTGTTTTTGACACTCGCCGCGTCGGTCTATCTGCTGATGAAGTTGAGCAACCCGGGGCCGTCGGTCGTCGGAGCACCGAAGATCACGACTCAGAAGCTGGTACCGCCCGCTTCATCTACGGCGGATTCGGAATTCAGAATGTCGGTGAACTTCTGGGGATTGCTCTCCTGCTCGTCGGCGATGCCGCTGTTTCTGATGGTGGTCGTGATCGCAATGCGGCCGACCGCCGTGCGGGGCACCGTGCCGTTCGAAACACCGCCGCCACGGGATCGCTGGCATAAGAGGCTGATACTGGCGGTGGCGTCTTTGGCGGCCGCGTTGGCCGTCGCGGCAGTGACACTGCTCGACGCACGGGCCGACTGGACAATCGGCAGCGGGCGGTTCATCCAGGTGCAGGTTGCGCCCTGGATGGTGTTGCTGTCCGCCTTCGCCTTTCGCGCGCAGTGGATAAAGGCGCCGCGGCTCGACGGCGCTCGGGGCCGCGAACAGCCCGGCGCGGCTGCCGCACCGGTGTGTCTTCTGCGACGAAGGCGTGGAACTCACCTGCGATGAATACCGCGCGTTCTATCGGTGGCGGTACATTGTGAGCTACCTGGAGACGCCGGGTCTTCTGATCCTGTACACGCGCGGGGTGACGATGGTGATGCCGCCGAAGCGGGCGTTTGCCAGCGAGGCGGACCTGATGGCGGCCAAGGCGCTGGTGCAGACGCACATCGAGCGGGGGCAGTTCATCGAGCGCGTCGGCGGGTTCCCAGTGCTGCCCCGGCCGGTGGAACCGGTGTAGATCACGTGTGCGGAGGTCGCCGGCAGTCCGATGATGGGGCGTACGCCACACATCAGGCGGACGCACGGCCGGCCCCGCGGGGGCGCAACAGATTCGCGCGCGGCGCAAGCTACGGGTATGTGAGGCGCCCGAGAATCCGAAGGCCAGCGCCGACGGAGGCAGGATTTGTGTCGCCCCCACGGGGCTCAACAAATAGCAACGCCGACTTTCCCATGGCTTGCGCCATGGGCTAACATGTATCGCCACTACGTGGCTTAATACGGGCTGGGCCCACCCATGGCTTGCGCCATGGGTTTCGCGCCGGCCAGCGATGCCGGCCGTCGCTGCACCCGTGATTACAGTCCCCGGCCCCGGGCGGGGCCAAGGAGAATGCGGCATGCCGCAATAATGCGCTCCCCAACGCCACGCGGCTCACGTACAATACAAACGTGGCCGATGGAACACCGATCGCTCGCCGCCGCCGCCGTGAACGGCTGATCGTCTTGCTGCTTCTGCTCATCGCCGCGGCCGTCTGGGGCGTGTGGCTGCTGGTCTCCGGGGCGCCGTCGCGGGCCACGGCCACTCCGCAGCCGCGATCCATCGCTTCGTCGGGCGACACGCTCACGTTCCTCGCCTGGTCGGACCAGCACGTCGGCCGCGACGGCAACGCCGCCCACCTGCTCCCGGCCGTCCGCGCCATGAACACCATCGCCGGCGTGGCCTACCCCGCCGTGATCGGCGGGAAGGTGGCGATGCCTGCCTTCGTGATCGGCTGCGGCGACTGCACCGACTGGCCGACGCGGGCGGCCGTCAATGTCTTCGCCGACATCACCCGCCGTCTGAACTACCCCAGCTATAACGTCGTCGGCAACCACGACGAAGGCGATGATGTCGCGTCCAGCCGCCTGGCCCGCTGGGTGGCGGCCCGGCATGGCGATACCAGCTATGTTTTCGATGCCGGCGGCATCCGTTTCATCGTGCTCTTCTCACGGTACAACGCCAAGCAGGCGATCACTCCCGAGGCACTGACGTTTCTCCGCGGGCAACTTCAGGCCGACCCGAAGCGCCCGGCGATCGTCGCGACCCACTATTGCCTCGATGCCATCTCCAACAAGGACAAGTTCGCGGATGCGCTGGAAGCGGGCAATGTCATCCTGGTTCTGGGCGGGCACTATCACCATGCGGTGGCCGGCAGCTATCGCGGCCGGGCGTATTTTGAACTCGCCTCGCCGACGGCCAGCCCGGAGTTTTCGGTGGTACGCATTGATCCCCGACGCATCGTCGTGTTGACCTGGGATTACGGCGCTGGCCAGTGGGTCGATCTGCCGCGCACGCGGCTGGATGTTGCCCGGCGGTCACCAGCGGGCACAGCGGCGCCGGATTGAGGGTGAATGCGGTGAATGCAGGAGGGGCCTTCGCGGTGGGAGGCGCGAAAAAACGCGTCTCTGGAGCGGGATGCGGGCGGCGACATCGAATATAAGTGTATTATTTGCAAGTTGTTATGTTGTGTGCGAGCGTCGGGAAGAGGCGGAAAAGGTGACCCCAAACGCTCCCCAAACCGTCCCCAAACCAGTCCCCAAAGCGACCCCGAATCGTCCCCAAAACGACCCCCAATCGACCCCAAAGCGTCCCCCGATCGACGCTCGGGCAATTCGGTCGAAGCGAGAATGAAGCGTGAAGCGGGCAGAATGTCGGAGGCCGGCGCTGGACGGGTTTGCACGGTGGGCGAGGCTTGCTTGAGCGGGGAGGATGGACGTTTTCCAAGCATAACTTGGAACATATAACGTTATTAGGTTTCTGTCAAGGTCTATGGTCCGGATTTGAGTTGTCGGCGGCGGATGGTCGGTTGTGGAACGTAACGGCTGTTGCGGCGGGGAATTAGCCGCGAAGACGCGAAGGAGGACGCGAAGGAGTCGGAGGAACGGAAGGCAGAAATATGGGAGGTAAAAGTGCCGTTGCTCCAGGGAATGATGCGGCAGGGCAACTCGTGCGGCCCACCGGCGTATCCCGAGCCGAGCACGGCGACTTCGTGCCCAGCGAACGGAAGGCATGGGCCAGCCGCCGCGTCACCCGGCCGTAGCCGGTGGTGGCGGTGGAGGTGTGGGAGACGAGGAGGATGCGGTCTTCATTTATTGGCCGTTAGTTCCTGGGCTCGTCGTCGACGTTGGTGGTGTGGGGCCGGAACTTCGCGTTGCGGCACCTCGTTGGGCTGCACGGACGCGACTTTGTAGATCTGTCCCGAGCTGGTAGTCGCGAACGGCCAATCCTATTCCGAGTAGTATGCCCACCACAGCCACAAGCCGCAATCTCTTGCTTCCAAGCACAAGCGATACCATGCCTAGCGCCGCCAGCGTCACGTAAATTAGCACTCTACCGCCTGGCGCGGACAACACCGCTTGTGAGAGGATCAATACTGCACAGTATGCGGCCCATACCATTTTGTCCACTGTCGTATTATTCATGAGGAATGTCTCCGACACTTGACGTGCTTCGCATCAATCACTGCTCTTTCCCATTTATGAATGTCCGCGTGCCACCGGCGCATAGTTGGTCAAGAGTCGTATCTGAAATCCTTTCCCACGGGTGACGGTTCGACCAGGCAGTGCCTACTAAACAGACAAAACAAACGGGACAGTCATGGGTCAGGGATCAATTACACAATCAATTCATAGTTCTCCTGGCCAAAAGATAGCCGAGATCAACAAGAGCTCGGCGGATGGCGCGGCGGGCAACGGTTGCCTGCTCTGACGCGGTCAGGGCCGCCGCCGGGGGCAAGCCCGGCTGCGGCTGGATGGATTCGATGAGGATCGGTTCGGGGTCGCCTGTCGGTGGGCGGGATGCCGTCAGATGCCCTCACCCCGGCCCTCTCCCGGAGGGAGAGGGAGGGATGGTGCGGCGGAATACGGCGGCGGCCGGCCGGAAGCCGGTGCCACGGAAGATGCCGGTGGGGGCACCGGCACCACTTGTTCGGGAGACTGTGCGGCGTTCTTCCCATCGCGCATCCGGCGCGGGGCCGCCTGGCGGCTCTTACTCGCCGTCTTCCTCTTCTTCGACTTCCTTCTTGACCTTCTTCCGCGGCGGGAGAGCGCGGGGCTTGGCCTGGCTCTTGCAAATGGAGAGCCAGAAATCGCGGGCGGAGAGGTTGAGGCTGGAAAGCTTGTTGAACTCGGCGAGGGCGGAGTCGAACTCGGAGCTGTAGGGGAGG
>JBIOJL010000011.1:0-34582 GCA_044450885.1 Tepidisphaerales bacterium | reverse complement strand
TCTCGATTCCGGTGGATGTGGTTATGGTTTGGATGGTGGGCAAAGTTGGGGCCTCTTTTTTCCGACAGCCGGCGGCGAGCAGGAGGCAGACGAAGTAAATGAGCGACGTAGTGACGAAGCGACTTAGCCCCGGAGGGGCGACATACATTAGCCCATGGCGTAAGCCATGGGGAAGATCGTCCGCAGTAATTGAAGAGCCCTGCAGGGGCGATACAAGTTCTGCCGGGGGTGACCACATTTCCGGACAACGACGATATGTCGGAGTACCGACAGCATGGGCGAGACGCCCAGGCCACGAGATTTTGGCGGCCAGATGCGTTTTCCCGAAGCATGTGCTTGCCGGTTCTGCCGCCCCTACGGGGCTCAATTCACTCGCCGCATCGTACACCCACGACTTACGTCGTGGGCTAACGTCTGTCGCCCCTACGGGGCTGGAAGACTGCTTGCGCGGGGCAGGGCGACACAAAGATTGGATGGTCGGTCTGTCCATATCAGTGCCGCGCTCCTTCGTGGCCGGCGGGGTTGCGGAGGACCTTCTGGCTGCGGGCGCGGATTTCGCGGGCGACCTCGGCCAGACGAGGATCGGCCGCGACCGCCAGGCCGGCGCGCTGGCGGAGGATCTTGACCGCGAGGCGACATTCGCCGGAGAGTTCATCCTGGTTGTCGCCGATCACCACGATCGAAGCCGTGAACTGTTTGCACTTCTCGAATGCGCCGGGTCCGATGTCGTCTAGGCCGTCCTTCCTGAACGCCTCGATCATGGCGGCCGCCTCATCGGGGGTCTTGATCTTCTCGCGTCTCGGCGCAACGCGCGCGTCGATGGCCCGGGCGAGCGTCTCAAGCTCGGCCAGCGGTTTCTCCAGTTCCGGGTGTATGCGTTTCTGTTCGGCGAGATAACCGAGGATGTCGTGGCCGAAGGCGATGTAGGTTTCGATTCTCGAGCGGATGTGGCGGATGAAGATGATGACCTCGGCGAGCGACCGCTCGACTTCCGCCTTGCGCTCCGCCTGTTGGCGCTTTTCGTAGATGGGGTTGAGCGTGTCGCGGTTGGCGCAGGTGGCCCGGCCCTTGTACTGGCTCTGCTGGCCTTCGAGGTCGAGGATGTATTCGCAGGGACCGACGCCGAGCGTGGCCCGGACGATGTCGACGACGGTGAAGGCATCGAGCGGGGTGTTGCTGGCGCGGCCGAGGGGATAGATCACGGCCGGGCCGGCGAAGCGCACTTTGGACCTCAGCGGCTGGATCGATGCGCCTCCGTCCTTGCCGATCCAGCAGGGATAGGGGAACGAGCCCAGCACGGTGGTCCAGCGCTTGCGGTCGGGGCCGAGCGCCTCGGCGCCGCCGACCAGGCGCGGTTTGACGAAATCGCCGGCCGGGCGTTGCAGAAGCATTTCCCAACTGTCGGCAAGCTGGTCGTCGCGCTGCAGGTCGGCGCGCCACATGGCGGGCATGGGCGCTTTCCAGTCGAGCGCGACGATCTTGCCGGCGTCGGCGGCGGCGATGTCGTGCGTGTGCCAGATTCCCGGGGCGCTGAGGACGGCGATCCAGACCTTGTCCTTTTTGCCGCAGGGGATGTCGGTGGCGTCGATGCGGCGGGCGGCGTCCTGGCCGGAGAGGGTGACGGCGACCTCGTCCTGGCGGTTGTTCCAGACGGACATGACGATGGCGTCGCCGTCGTCGAGCAGGTTGAGAATGAAACTGTCGCTGGGCAGTTCCGCCTTGGTGACGGGCAGCGATCGCGCATCGACGACGATGTCATCCGCGAAGAAGTCCGGCATGACCGCGAAGCGGCAGGGGGATTCGACGCGGACGGCGGAGATCGAGTCGCCGGGGCTGACCTGCACGAATACCTGTCCCATTTTCAGCTCGTAGCCCATGGCCAGGACCTTGCCATCGGCGCCCTTGAAACTGGCTTCGACGGATGCGCCGCCGGGGTTGTTCTCGAGGACCTTCACGCCGGCGAGGGCGAGCGTGCCGTCCGTGGCCGGGCGCAGGGTCGAGCGCTTGACGATGCCCCGTGGTTCGATGGAATAGATCTCGGCGCCGGTTCCTTTGGCTCGAAGGACCAGGGCCAGCCGGTTGTTCATGAGGACGACGTCGCCCTTGAACGCATGAGCGGTGGTGTCTTCGGGCAACTGTTTCCAGCCGTCCCGCTTGGCCAGGGCATCGCCGGATAACGCATCGCCGGACTGGGCGGCCGTGTCGAAGAGAAACACGCCCGCGAGGGCGGTGTCCTGACGGCGCTGCTGCTGCCAGGGGACGTAGTCGCCCTCGTAGAGGCGGAACAGGGTCGCCCGGAACTTGGCATTGGCCTGGGTGCAACTGAGGTAGGCAAACCAGCCTTCGGGGAAAGGTTTGTCGAGTTTGAACGTGACGCGCACCTCGGTCCACTTGTCCTTGGTCAGCACGACGGCGTCGCTGCGGGCGGCGCGGTCGTAGGGCTGGCCTCGGCGCTCGATCTCCAGACTGACCTTGACCGGATCGCCGGCGCTGCGGGCCAAGGCGGCAAAGGTGTAGGTCTTGCCGGTCTTGCCGCCGTCGATCTTCTGGCCGAACTGGATGCCCCAGGAGTCGATGGCGCCGACGGTGATGAGAGCGCTCTGGCCGCCGGCGGGAGAGTCCTGGCTGTCGATGTCCATGCTGGCGACGGTCTTGCCGCCCTTATCCAGATCCCAGAACTGCCGGCCCATGGCGAAGCTCCCGTTGGCCAGCAGGTTCGCGGGGACTTTGTCCTCGGCCGCCTGCGCAGGCAGCCACGTCGTCTGCCAGCAGAGAAGCAGGATCGTGGACAGCAACCAACGGGGACATGAACTTCGAGACACGTGGCGCCTCCTTCGTATGGGGCAATGCACTATTTCTTAACAAGCATTTGCTCGGCCTGTTGCTGAATTTTAGCGGCGAATCCTGCGGCTTTCGCGTCGATGGCGGCCAGAGTCCGGGCTTCCTGTTTCAAGCGGCGGGCGGCCATTCGCAGTCTGCCAAGGGCGTAATCCTGAGCGGCGCCGGCCGCCCTGATGCCGGAGAGCGAGGACTGGCACTTTGCCAGGGCGTCCTCGCGGTCCGCCTGGGCGGCGACGTCGGCGGCCATTTTCTCAACGGCCGGAAACGCGGGGTTTGAAGGAATCGCCATGCCATCGGCGATGGTCTGGAGCCGCTTGGCTGCGTTGGCGTCGGCGGCGGTCTTGGCGTAGTCGGCACACGCGCGACTGAGGTTGCGAGCGACGTCCGCGTACTGATCGATCCGGGCGTCCGTGCGCTTCACCTGTATTGCCATCTGGGCCAGTTGTTCGCGGATCGTGTCCACATCGCGCTTGGACGGCTTCTTCTCAAACTGCTTCTCGATCCAGCGGGTGACGGGTTCGGGCGTGAGGGTCTCGCCGGTGCCGAGTTTCTCGGCATCGAGCACATACTGGCAAGGACCGACACCCAAGGCATTGCGCATGATGTCGACAAGGCAGAAGACGTCGAGCGGAGTCGTACGCGTGCGCTCGATCGGGTAGACCACGATCAGGCGCGATGCGGCGAGGCTGGTTCCGGCTCCGACGCGGACGATCGGGCGGTTCATGGCGAAACAGCATGGACTGTCGGTCTTGGCGGGCTCGTCGGCCGAGTCCTTTTCGGCGTCGGCGAAGTAGAAGGAACGGGCGGTGCCATCGGCCGCGCCAAAATCTGCGCGCCATCGGGCCGGCGATGGGGGCGTCCAGTCGAGGGCCAGTTCGGCGGCGGCATTCTGCTGCGTCATGCGGCGGGCGTGCCAGATGCCCGGGCCTTCCATGACCGCGATCCACAGGCGGCCAGCGGCTGGCAGGTCTACCTCATAGCCAGAGATTCTTCTCGCGCCGCTACCATCGGCCAGCAGCAGGTCGGCGTTCTGCCGGGACGATGGCCAGACGCAGGCGACGATGGCCCCGCCGTTGTCGGTGAGGCCGAGCAGCGAGTTCTCCGCAGGCAGGCCGAGGCGCCACGGGCCGTTCTGCACAGCGGGGTCGAATACCATATCGTCGGCGAAGAAATCCGGGACGACGACGTATTGCGATTGATCGCAAACGCGAAGCCGGGCGGCTCCCTGGGCTCCGCGCAGATCCAGCAGCGATTCGCCGGCAGTGACGCGAAAGCGGAAAGTGGCCATCGCACCGGATTTCGCCTTGAACGCGGCCTCAAGCATCACGGCGGCCTGGGAGTTCTCGATGATCTTCACCGATGCGAGGACACCTTCGCCATCAGTGCCAAGCGGGAGAAGGGCCGCACGATATCTGAAGCCGCCGGAGGATCTGGCGTAGAGTTCTGCGCCGGCGGCATTGCGCCGGAGAACCACCGCCACGCGGTCGTTCCGAAGCACGGCGTCACCGGCGAAGGCGTGGGTCACGTTGTCCTCGGGGACAGCCGCCCAGCCCTTTCTGCCGGCCAGCGCCTCGGGCGACAGCGGCGATGCGGAGTTTGTGACGGTATCGAAGAGACAAGCGAATGGCGGTGGAGCGTCTGGGACGGCGGCGGGCTGGGCGCCTGCATCTGGGTGGATTGAGACATCCAGAACCAGAATCAGGGCAATAAAGAGGTGTCGGAGTACCGGGGCGATCGCATTTGACGTTGGAAGTGCCGCCAGTGCCCTCACTGGCGGAGAACCGAGGCACGAACCTGCCGGTGAGGGCACCGGCAGCACTAAATGCGATGGCCCTGGTCGGAGTACCGACAGCACGGGCGAGACGCCCGTGCCACGGGATTCTGGCGTCGGGACGTGCTTACCGCGAACATAGGCGGACCCGTTCATTCTGACCTCCTCCGGCTTTGTCACTTCCAATCCGGATACATATCCGACCCGCCTTCGGTCAGTTTGACGGGCGTGCCGCCGGTGGCGGGAACAATGTACAACTCCCACGGGCCCTCCGGCGAGGCGGCCTGACAAAACACGAGGCGCGTGCCGTCGGGGCTGAAGCGGGCAAAGCGCTGCACGCCGCCGTAGTAGGTGATGAGGCGGTTCTTGGTGCCATCGGGGTTGACGGTGCAAAGGTGCGTCTCGGTTTCGTAAACCAGGCTCTTGCCGCCGGGTGCCCAGCGCGGCTGGCAGGCGCCCTGTTTGTCGTAAACTTTGGCTGGCGTGCCGCCGGCGGCCGGCAGGAGATAGACGGCGTTGGCGTTCTCCGCGCCGAGGTGGGCGAAGGCGATGCTGGCGCCGTCGGGGTTCCAGGATGGACCGGAGCATTTCTCCCAGCCGTCGGGGCTGATGAGTTTGTCTTTGCCGGCTGCGAGATCGCGCGTAAACAGCTTGCCGCCACGGCGAAGCACGATCTGCCGGCCATCCGGCGACCAGCCGCCCTGGTCGCCATCGCAGACGCGCCGGGCATCGGTTCCATCGCGGGCCATCTGCCAGAGTCCGGCCGAACCGCCGCGCGTGGAGGTGAAGAGAATCCGCGAGCCATCAGGGCTGAAGGCGGGGTCCACATCCTGTTCCTCGGCCGCGGGTTTGCTGAGCTGGCGCAATTGCGAGCCGTCGGGTTTCACCGTCCAGATGCTCCACGAGCCGCCGCGGTTGCTGGAGAAGATGATCGCTGGTTCGGCCGGGCGGGTCTGGGGCGCTGGCGCGGTTTCCGCGGCAGCGGCGGCCATCGCACCAAGAACCATCAGGCAGACAAGGAATACGGCCGGGAATACGGTTTGGGTTCTTCGATTGGGTGAGAGAACTTGGCGCCGTGACAGCTTCGTTGGGCACGAGTGAACGGCCCAAGGGGCCGCAGGAGCCAAGCCCGGAGTTTGCGTACTCGCATACCCCGGGTGTGGGACCGGTGAGGGCCTGCCCTGAAAGGGCTGTGGAGTTCCGCGTGCGTTGACGCTTGACGATTCCTCCGCCCTTTCAGGGCGGAAAAGGGATTTGATTCGAAGCCCACCCAGGGTAGAGCTTCGCTCAACCCTGGGCTGTATTCCTCCGGCCCTTTGGGCCGCAAGAGCCCCACCCAAGTGGTCATGCACGATTTGCGTATGCCACCGCAACTCAAACATGGGAGTCACTCTGGCCGCGTTTCCAAACACCGTGGGAATCCTCATCGCAATCTTCCTTCAATGCTCCGGATGGGCGGCGCCAGCCTCCATCAACACCCGGATATGTGCCTCGACCGACGTAGCCAACCCGCGCAGGTCGTAGCCGCCTTCGAGCACCGAAACGAGCCGGCCGGCGCAATGCTCGCGGGCGATTTCCTTTACGATCCGCGTCAACTCCGCATAGCCGCGGCTGGTCAGCTTCATTCCGCCCAGCGGGTCATCCTCATGTGCGTCAAACCCGGCGGAAACCAGCACGAAATCCGGCTTGAACGCGTTTGCCGCCGGAATCAGTTTTCCCTTCACGGCCGCGATGTAGTCGGCATCGCCGGCGCCCTGGGCCATGGGCACGTTCAGGGTGAAACCTTCGCCCTTGCCGCGGCCCTTCTCCATGGCCGCTCCGGAGCCGGGATAGAACGGCGAGCGGTGGATTGAGAAGTAGAACACGGTCGGGTCGTCATAGAAGGCGGCCTGCGTCCCGTTTCCGTGATGCACATCCCAGTCCACGATCAGCACCTTCGCCAGCTTGTGCTTCTTCTGGATGTAGCGAGCGGCGACGGCGATGTTGTCGAAGATGCAGAAGCCCATGGCCCGGTCGGCGAGGGCATGGTGGCCGGGCGGCCGCACGGCGCAGAAGGCGTTGGCGGCCTTGCGGTCCATCACCGCATCGACGGCCGACAGCACGCCGCCGGCGGCCTTCACGGCGACCGCGTAGGACTCTTTGCTGATTGGGACGTCGGCTGAATCGAGCAGCGCATCGCCCCGCTCGCAGGCCAGCTTCACCCGCTGGACATATTGCGGGCTGTGTATCGTGGCCAGCCACTCCAACCCGGCGTCGCGCGGCTCGATGAGAACCAGTTGCTCCCAGAGCCCGCTGTCTTTCAGTTGTTTCACGATTGCTTCAAGCCGTTCGGGGCGCTCGGGGTGTCCTTTGCTGGTCTGGTGCTCGAGGTAGACGGGCCCGTACATGAGCCCCGTGCGCGGCGATGCGGCCGGTGCGGGCGCATCGGCGGCGACCATCGGTATGGCACCAATGCAGAGCATTGCGACCGTGAATACGAGTACGTTCCGAGGCCCAAAGCGCCGATCCGGTGATGCGATCATGACCATCCTTGCATGGCCGATGATTCTACCGGATTTCGCGGCCGGGTCAGAGCTTCTTGATCAGCAGTTCGCGGATTTCCCCGTCGCCGTACATGCCGTCGGTGCGCAGGGCGTAGGCGCAGTGCATCTCCAGCACGCCGCCTTCGAAGCTGATCTTCATGGCCGACTTGTCCTTGACGTTCTTGAGCTTGATCTTCTTCAGGCCCTCGCGGACGGCCTCCTTGCCCAGGTCGTCCTGGCAGATCATCCGCAACGCCATGTTCAGGCGATGGCAGGAGAGGTTGTCGATGAAGTTCAGCCCTTCCATGTCGTCGGCCAGGCTGTCCCAGTCGACCTCGTAGGGAATCGCTTTGCCGCAGATCTCCTCGATCTCCTTCACCCGGCCGGGGAAGGTGACATCCTGCAGTTCCTTGATCTTCCGTCGTTCGTTGAGGCCCATGTTGTTCCTTTCGCCAAGACCCAGGGCAGATTACCAGTCATTATCGGTTCAAACCGTCGACCATCTCGTCAAACGCCGTCAGCACCTTGAGCACGTCCCCTGCCTCCGGCACCCCGTCAAATTCCCGCACCGCATAGGCCGCCACCGAACTGCTGTCCGGAAACTCCCCCTTCTCGGCCACAATCTCGCGCACGCGCGGCAGCAACACCCACGCCAGCCACTGTGTGAACGCCAGGTTCTCGCAGCCGAACGCGCCCTTCACTTCCAACGGCTCCGGCGGCGGATCACCCGGCCACATCGCGCCCGCGCGCATGGCGGCCTCCAGTTGATCCATGTACCGGCCGGCGCGCTCGTAGGTGCTCGCGTGGGTTGTCTTGTGTTGGCCGTCGGCAGCGCCGTCAAGCTCGGCCTCGATCGCTGCGGCAAGCTGTTCCGTTGGCGGCGGCTCGCCCTCCACGAGTGGAGCCTTCACCGTCAACACCCCATCGGCCAGTTCCGCCGCGCATTCCTGGCCATCCGCGCCGGCCGTGATGATGACCTGTTGCACACGCTCCCGCAAACGTCCCTGCGTTGCCGGGTTGAACCCGAGTTGCGATATCGCCTGGAGCGCACCGGAGACCGCCTGGTGAACAAACGGCTGCACCCGTTCAAACCGTCCGCCGAGCGAGCCGTAGTCGACAACCAGCCCGGCCTCGTGTCCCAGCGCCATCTCCAGTTGCCCGCGCCACACCGACTCAACCTCCCGCAGGCTCTTGACCGCGCCCTCGAACAGCGCCGCATTCTGAGATTCAGCATTGGGCGCTGCCTCGGGGGACTCTTCCTCCTGGGGCTCTTTCTGGTCCGCCTCAGCGTCCGCAGCCTCCGCAGCCTCTGGCGCAGCTTCGGCTCCGTACCTGATTTCCTCCCCGCCCAGCACGCGGACGAGGTCGTGCTCGTAGAAACAACACTTCTCCCCGTGATACCAGCCGATGCTGACTTCCAGAGTCCCGTCCCGGTAATTCGCCAGACGATCCCCCAAGTTGTAGCCAAATATCAGACGGATGGTCTTCAGGTCGTTCCTGAGCGATTCCCGCTGCGACTCATCCTGGCATGCGAGGGCAATCGCTCCATAAACCCGGACCAGTCCCCATCTCGACAACTGCCGCGCCATCGTGCTGGTGTCCGAGGGATCGTCCCAGTTCGCGTCCAGGCGGACGTTGTGCCCCAGCAGTTCGCTGATCCGCCGCATCCATCGCGGCGCCACCCGCTCGCGGTAGAGCACCAGCGGTGGACATTCCTCGTCGTTGGCCAGCAGCCGATGCCCGGCCACGCGCGGGTCGATCTGCTCCGGCAGCCCGGCAAGCACGCCCGGCAGAATCTCCGCCACGCCCGCGTCGCTGTAGTAGCCCTCGTTGTTGTTCAGGTACATTCGGTAGACCAGGTCGCTGCCATCGAGGGCGATGCCCCGGTCGTCCGACCACTTGGCCGCCTCGATCCGCACCGCCCGCAGCCGGCCGGCCAGCGGCATCCGCGCGGCCACCTGGGCGATGGTCGGCGCCAGCTCCACGAACAACGCGTCTTCAAACCAGTTGAAAAGCGTGGCGGTATCGTCGCTGCCCACGGTTCGCAGCAGGTCCGGCATGGCCGCCAGCACCAGCACGGTCGATCCCACCGCCGCCGTGATGGCCGCCTGCGTCTTGGGCAGCGGCGTCATCTCCGGAATGGGAAAGAATTCATCGTCGCCAACCTCCAGCGATGCCTCGGCCCAGTTCTGTTCGCCAACGGACTCCGCGCTAGATTCCTGCCCAAAGGCCGCGCTCAACCCGCCGGCCAGCGCCTCGCCCATCTTCGACGCCACCTGCTCCATCGCCGCCCCCAGGCCGCCTCCCATCATCCGCTCCACGGTCGTCAGCAGGTCAAACTTCCAAGCGCCATCTTCCTTCACCATCACGCAGGCCATCTCCATGGCCGGCGGCGCATCCGCTGGGGCGTCGATCGGCACCGCCTTCATGGGGATGACGACATTCTCCCCCTCGAGCTGCGCTTCCCCCAGGACGTACTTCACACCCTCGGGCCCTTCGTTGTTCATCTGCCCGGATTCGAGCGTCTTGCGGGTCAGGCAAGCCTTCATCGCCGGCTCGTCCTTGCGCAACGAAGCATCGAGAAACGTCTGCAGCACCTGCACCGCCCCGGCCGAAGCAACTGACAGTTCGGACATAGAACCTCCTGCCCGCATGGGCCTGACCACTTTCCGACGGTGCCAGCACAGGCGTCGCCTGTCCGTCGATTCGCCGATGCATGATGAAACCTCGCGGCTCCATCTCCTCTGACTCGTTGGTCCAATGGTAGGGCCGGCAGTCGGATCTGTCGATGATTGATGCCAAGGCGGCGAGATCGTGGTTGAGGCCGGAGGGTGAAGATCCTGTGACGATCCCGTCTGTTGTTCGAGCTTCCGGACGAGGCATACAATGTCCGGTCCATCTGTCGGGCAGGTTGGACGGTCGGCTGATTTACAATCGAAGATTCTGTCGTTGTCGCGGCAACGATAACGGAACGGCGCAACCGGGGCGTGCCGTGATGCCCCACACAGTCAGAGCGGCCGTTCCATCATCGCGTTTCCAGCGGGCGCATCTCAATCCTGTCCGGCCCAAGTCACCGCTGGGGAGAAGGCCATGCGAAACAACCACTCGATGCCGTCGGTCGTGCAACGTCGTTTCCCCGGCAGTTGGCACCCGCCTGTGTCGCGGCGAAGGCCTGTGAGTCGGGCCGGACCCTGCATCGCGGAGCAACTGGAAAACCGCGTGCTGCTGGCCGCCGCGCTGGACAACCAGATCCCGGTTTCCATCGACCCCGCCCTGGCGACACAGTCGCTGTTTCCACCAGGGACAAGCCAGTTTTCGCCAACGCTGACATTCACCAACAACCTGGGCTCGACGTTTTACCAGTTCAGCGTGGTGAATACGGCGGCCGGCCAGGTGACGAATTTCCACATTGTCGGCACGTCGGGCAACGACCTGGCCCTGGTGCTCTTCGACGCCGACGGCAACCGGCTGCAACTCGCCGACGCCGACACGCCCAACCGCTGGACCGAGAACCTCAGCGCAGCGCTTTCCTCGCGGCTGCCATACGTCCTGGGCATCTACGACAACAAGAATGCGGGCGCTTCGTCCACGGCATCGACGCTGACGGCGGACACCGGCGCGCAGCGCCTCAACTCGCCGATCGCCATCAACCCCGCCACCGGAAGCACGGAATTCCTGGCCAACTCCGGACAGGACATGTTCATCAGCCCGGCCGACGTGAACTACTTCCCCGTTAACCTCATAAATGTGGGTGCGTCGGCCACGGTGGCGCTCAGCCAGGCCGGCTCGGACGCGCTGCTGTACGGCCAGCTTTTCGAACAGAACGGCGCGAACGCGCCCTGGGTGTCGATCGGCAGCGGATCGGGGAGCCCGGTGTCGCTGACGGCGACCCCGCCGGCGGGCGGAGACGACACCGATGCGCAGTACCTCTTGGCAACCAGCACCCAGAATTTCAACACGGCGCCGCAGGCGTACAAGGTGGACGTGACCAGCAGCACGCTCCTGGGACCGGCGACAGTGTCGCCCACCGGGGCCACGGCGCTGACCATGCTGCCGGCCGCTGTCGGCCAGACGGCCGCGTCGGCGAGTCCACTCCTCGGGGGACTGCCGCAGGTTCTGTATTCGGTGACGGCCGAGTCCACCGGGCCAATGACAATCTCGCTGTCATCCAGTACGCGGAGCCCGCTGGTGAGCGTCTACGACGCGACGGGGTCCACGCTGCTGGGCGTGGCCAGCGCCACGTCGCCCGGGTCGGTGAACGTGACGATCAACGCGACCGCCGGGGCCGGTTATCTTGTCCGCGTTGCGGATGACCACGGGGCCATCCATGGCCAGTTGAGCCTGGGCGTTTCGCAGGCCTACGTGCCGACGCCGGTGAGCGCGGGCAGCACGGTGGGAAGTCAGCAGACGTTGTCGATTGGCCTGGGAACGGGCGGCGCGTTCTTCCGCGTCACGGCTGCCTCCGGGGCCGACTACCTGGCGTTGCAGTTGGCGCCCGACGCGGGCGCCGGCACACTGGTTCCCGAGATCGCCGTGGTCGGCGCCAACCTTGCGCCGGAGGTTCAGTCCGGCGCGGCGGGGCAGGCCGTTACGGTGCCGATCGACATGACCCAGGCATCGGGACCGGTGGATGTGTACGTCGTCGGCACTGCCGGCACGGGGACCGCCACGCTGTCCTACGCCACCCTGACGATTCCGCGCCAGATCCCGCTGGAGCAGCTTCCCACCAAGCGAATCAACCTCAAGACGGGTGGGTTCTCATCGTCGGCCGCGTCGCCGCCGTTCGGACAGCTCACCGGCTCGCAATTCTTCGAGATTTCGCCGGGGGGCGACCAGACGCTGCAGGCGCAGGGTTTCGGTGGCACGGTGCCCTTGGTGTTGCGGTATGTCGATCGCAGCGGCGTGCTGATGCTGGATGACCGGGCGCTGCCCGCCTCCGGTACGACGGCGACACTCGCGGCCACGCTGCAGGGGCCGGTGCTCTACGCGGTGGCCGCCATTCCGCTCAATCTTACGGGGACGGGAACATTGCAGGTGTCAGTCTCCGGGGCGTCGCCGCAGGGCGTAGGCGTGGCGATGGTTCCGGACCCGCCGCCGCCGCTGCCCCCGGCGCAGCCGTCGGCGCCGTTCGTGTCCAAGCTGCGGATTCGCGGCGAGGTCCTGCAGACGGCCGAGCAACGCGATTTGTTTGCGACCATTGTGCCGGGGGACCTGAACAATTCGCCGTCGCTGCCGCAGCTCACGTTCACCCCCAATTCGCCGGGCGGGCCGCTGACGGTGCGGATCACGGTGCTGGATGCGCAAAACAATCCGCTGCCGTCGGATACGTTCACGACCCAGCCGGGACAGGCGTTCACCACCACCCTCTCCAATCTGACCACGGCGTATGCGGGCCAGACGATCCGGTTCGAAGTCGAGCCCATCGCCGGCCAGCCGCTGGGCGACGGCGGTTACAGCCTGGAACTGGACGTGAGCACCACGAATCCCGGCCCCTACCTCGCGCTTGAACCATCGCTCAACCCGGGGAGCGTGCCGAGTCCCGTCAGCATCCCCTTCGGCGGCAGCGCCGTGCAGGGAGACTTCACCAGCTCACAGCCGACGATTCAGCTCTACAGCTTCACGCTGCCGAATGGGACGACGCAGCCGACGACGCCGTTCCAGGTGACGACATCGGATCTCGATCCGACCACGAACACCGACATCAAGTTGTACATCGCGCACTACACCTCAGCCAGTCCGCCCGCGATCGATCAATACGTCGAGTTGCCCACGAGCGAGCCGTCCCCGAGCTTCGACTACTATCCGGCGGACCGCTCGGTGATCGACTCGCGGATCGTGGTCAACAACTATCACATCCTGGATGGCATTTTCACCGGCGCCTACGCGCCCGGGCTCAACACCCTCTATGTCTCGGTGAAGAACGAGCAGGCGAGCACGGGCCGCTATTCGATTTCGGCCGGCGCGGTGCCGGTGACACAGGTGGGGCCGGGCAACCAGAACAATCTGTTTGGAGGTACCGCGCCCATCATCATCAACCCCGAAGGGTTTACGATCAGCTTCTTTGGCGGTGGAACGTATCCGCTGCTGGCACCGCACAACCTGGCAGGGCAACCAACGCTGACGGTCCAGTCTCCTCAATCCAGCGACTCGCTGACAGGGTCCGTGACCGACACCAGCGGCAACGTCGTCAGCACGTTCAGCGGGTCCACCACGACCGGGACCATCACCGTGCAACTCTCGGGAATCCAGGCCTCCGGCGCCTATACGATCCAGATCAACCTGGCCAGCAACCTGGAGGCCAACATCTCGATATCGGCGCCGGTGAACAACGGACCGATCCAGCCGGCGGGCGACGACGCGCTCACCAAACAGAGCGCGCTGCCCTACACGCCGAGCGAGCCGTACGGCCGGGCGCTGCCTTCGCCGGACGGCAGCTTCATCGACGACAACAGCTACAATCTGAACGCGGGCGCCAGCGGCACGCTCGACAAACTGGTGTTCTATGTCGCCAATGGGGGCCCATGCACCTTCACCATGAGTCCCCAGAACCTGACTGGCACGGCGTTGGCGCTCTATCGCGGGTCGCTCGTCGGATCGCTGGAATTCAGCGGGTACGAGGGAGGTCTGGCGGACTACAGTTCGACTGCGGACGGCAACGGAAACCTGAGCTTCTCCGATTACCTGACGCCGGGCATGTACTACCTGAAGCTGACAGGCTCGGTTCCGTCCAACGTGAACTTCGCCGGCGACATCATTTCGGGCACGGTACCCGCGTACGACGCCAGCAAGATCGTCCTGGACCCCAACACCGGCAGCGACAACACCAGTCCGCTGCAGACGCCGGACCCGGGCGCCACGTCGGCAATCAGCCCCTTCTTCACCACGTTCTACGAAGTGGATGCGCCCGGCGGCGTGCAGAGCGATCTGTCCGTCCAGGTCCAGGACTATGTGCCAGGACCTGAGCAGGAGTTTGGGCAGGATACCGTCGCCATCTGGAAGAAGACGTCCACGGGCTTCGTCCGCGTCGGCGGCACCGGGCTCATCCAATTCGACTTCAACCCGCACACCTCGACCATCACCATCCACAGCGGCGACACCCCGCTTCCGGGCGATCAATACTACATCGGGGTCAATCGCGACCGCAATCCCCAGGACCAGCTCGTCGGGCCGGGGTTCGCCGTGCCGCAATCGGGAAACCCGGACCTGGTGGTCGATCCCATCGTCCTGCAGTCCGACAACGGACAGACGCGCGTCTCGATCACCGTCAGAAACCAGTCGTTCGGCTTTGCGCCGGCAAGCCACGGGCAGCTTACGTTCAGCAACTACCCGAACGCGTCGGTCCTGAATCTGTCCGGCATCGGGCCCTTCGGAACGACCACGTACACGACCGACTGGCACCCCACCAACCCGTCGGACACGGTCACATTCACCGCAAATTACGACAACACGTTCCCCGAGATCAACACCAGCAACAACACACAGACGGTTGCGCTCTCCACGGTGGACGCCAACATTCCCAGCGTATCGATTGCCCTGAGCAACCCGGCGCTGAGCGGCGAATCCGCGCCCAACACCTGGGGCCGCTGGATCTCCGGCGTCACCGGCGCGCCCGTCGATATCCTCATGACCAGCAACGACCCGGATGGCGACCTCTACACGACGACCGTCAGCGGGGCCGTCTACGGCGGGTTCGTCAACTCGGGCGGCGGGTCCGTTTCCAATCACGTGGACGACATCAGTTACGACCTGGGTCTCTTCCAGCCCACCTCGACGGCCAATCCCAACCAGATCCACTACAGCGCCACCGACGCCTACGGGCTCTTCAGCGGCGACCAAGTCCAATCCGTCGACGTCGTCGCCAAGCCGCAGTTCCTCACCGGCATCGTCTTCGATCCGGCCATCCCTGGTTACGACCTGTCGATGCAGCAGAACGTCATCGACTACCACAAGACGGTCAACCAGATCCTGAATGCCAACCTTCCTGTCGTTGGTGACAAGGACAACGAATTCCTGGTGGCACTCTCGGCCCAGGGGACGGCGAGCATGGACCCGACGGCCGCGGTGTCGCTCCCGCTCAGCGCCCGCATCATGATCAAAGCCGTGGACAACACGTTTTTTGACCAGACGTTCAATGGCTCCACGCAACCCACCAGCCAACTGAGCGTCCACACGACGCTCTCGGTCGACAGCCATTCCGTGGACGTGACGGCGGCATCGATCAGCGTGCAGTTGCAGAACCTGAGCCTGCTGAACCTGCAGACCCCGGAGATCAAGATCTTCTCGTTCGGTCTGCCCGGGATCGCCAGCATCGACGCCGGCCTGAAGTTTGGCATCTCGGCGGGGCTGAGTGCGGGCGCGAAGCTGGGGATCGATCCGAGCGTCCCTTCCAACCCGCTGACCGCCCCCGACCGGATCGGCGTGATGTCGCCGACGTTCATCCAGCCCTCGATCACCGGCAGCGCCACCGTGGAGGGCGATGTGGATGTGCTGGGGTTCAACGTGGCATCGCTCCAGGGCACCGTGAGCCTGACACTCCAGGTCACCGCCGGATTGGACAACAATGACCCGTCGGAGATCTTCTCGTTCAGCAACTTCCTCAACGACATCGCCTACCAGATCAACGCCGTCCTCGGCATCCAACTGGAGGCCGACGTCGCCATCATCGGGAAGATCTGGGGCTACGGCTTCTCACAGTCGTTTCCTCTCGGCAGCACGGCCAAGGAGGGCATCATCACCCAGGACCCGGCCGACAGCGGCAGCGGGGCCGCGGCGCTGCTGGCCCAACTTGACCGGTTCCTGATGAGCCCGGCATCGATCGTGCCCGCGGCCGGTTCGATGCCGGCCCCCACGGTCGCCAGTGGATCATCGCTGCTCGGTCCGTACCCGGTCAGTCCCAACCCACAGATTGTCATCGACCCCGCAACCGGCACAGGCATCGCCGTTCAGGTGGTCAACGTCAGCACGACGCCGGCCACCACGACGCTGGCCAACCTCGAATATTCGATCCGCACCAATGGCACCTGGTCGCCGCAGACGATTCTGTCAGGCAATGACGCCAACAACCCGGTGCTGGCCCTGACCAACGACAGCCCGGGGAATCCGGCCGCCGTCGTGGTGTACGAGGGCATGAACACTTCCGGTTCGCCATCCGGCCTCACGCTCAGCCAGCGCCTGGCCGCCACCCAATTGCGCTACCGTTACTTCAACGGCACCTCGTGGAGCGCAGGAGTGCCGATCACCACAGACTCGGTGATGAACGCCAGCGCCTCGGTGGCCTTCAATTCCGCCGGAAAGGGCCTGGTCTCCTGGGTCCACAACACCAATCCATCGCCGATGGACAATAACGGCAACTACTCGCGAAGCACGGAGGACATCGAGGCGGCGATCTGGGACTCGACAACGCACACGTGGTCGGCGCCGATCGCGATCACCACGCCGGACGGCGTGTCCGACTCCAAACCCGCTTCATATGTCGGCCCTGGAGGCAACATGTACATCGTCTGGCTCCGCGACACCGCCAACGGAAACACGCTGATGTACAGCATGTACAACGGCACTTCCTGGAGTGCTCCGGCCGTGCTGCCCATCACGGGTTTGCCGGCCGGCGGAAGTTTCGGACAGGTCGCCATCGGGCGCGACGAACTGGGGCGCATCAACGTGATCTTCTCCTACCGCACCATGGCGGCCGACGGCTCGGTGGACAGCCGGCTCTGGAACCGCTTCTCCACGCCCGCCAATTTCGGCCAGCCCAGCGGCATCGAGGAGATCGCGCAGGATGCCAACTACTCGCACCTGCGCACGACCACCGACCAGCAGTTGGGTATGCTGGTCGCCTATTGGCAGCAAGGCGACGGAGCAAACAACGCCGTCTTCGAATCCACTCTGGTGCGCAACGGCGACCAGCCGGCTGCTCCCTGGTCGGCGCCGATGCGGCTCACTTCGACCACCGACCTGACGCAGTCGCCGTCAGTGGCAATCGAATCCAATTTGACCAGTGGGCTGACCGTATTCCAGACGCTCTTCGACCAGCAGACGCCCGACGGCGGCACCCCGGCCGGTACGTCGCACGATCCGGCCGTCGGTGTCACGCTGGCCCCCGGCGTTGGCTCCAGCAGCTACACGACGCTGCCGGAGTTGAGTTTCTCCAACGGGCTGCACTTCCCCTACCAGGACGCGGCCGTGGTCGGGGGCACGAGCGTAGGCCAGGCCACGATCTACAATAGCGGCCTGGCCGTCTCCAACGTGACGATCAACTGGTACTCGGGCACGCCCGCGACCGGAACACTGCTGGGCACGCAGCAGATTACGCTGAGCCCCGGCAACAGCTACGTCTTCTCGCAGCCCTTCCCGATCGGCGCGGGGATGCAGACCTACTCCGTCCACGTCAGCAGCGCCCAGGGCGAGGAGGTGACGACCACGGACGACACCTCCAAGACCACGCTCAACGGCCTGCCCGACCTGACGATCGCATCGCTCACGCCGTCGGACACCACGCCTGTCGCGGGCGAGGCGATCACGCTGGCGGCGGACGTCAGCAACCTCAGCGGCGTGGCCGTGGGCCCGTTCGCCGTGACCCTGTACAGCGGCGATCCGCGGTTCCCGCAGATTCCACCCGTCGCCATCGCCACACAGAACGTCACCTCCATCGCCGCGAACGCCGATAGCGTGCTCAACTTCCCCCTGACGCTGCCCACCACCGCCGGTGATTACGTCTGGACTGTCATGGCGGATTCCGGCGGCGCGATCACCGAGGCGGTCGAGAGCAACAACGACGCCCAGTACCGCGTCTCGTTCCATGCCGACCCGGCAATCGTCCCCGTGTCGGTCGGCCCCACGGTGGTCAGCATGTCGGCGAAGCTGCTGAATCACAGCGGCGTGAACAACGTCAACGTCACCGTGCCGGTCGCCAACCTGGGCAACATCGCCATCAGCAATGTGCCGGTCGATTTGCTTGCCGGCCGCAACGGCGGGCCGCTGGCCAGCGTGGGGACGATCACCGTCCCGCTGCTGGCGCCGGGCCAGGGGCAGGTGCTGCACTTCACGGTCGCCGGACTGGCGGGCGACAATGCCTACTTCGCGCAGATCGACCCATCGATCCAGGCGCTGGATGTCAACCTCACCAACGACACCGCCCAGACCAGCCTCACGGTGCAGGGGCTGGCCGACCTCACCGTCGGCTCGCTCTCGCTGAGCACGCCGACCCCGCAACAGGCATATCCCCTGACCCTCAATGCCGTGGTCAGCAACAAGGGGATCGCCGACGCCTCCAATGTCCTGCTCGAAGTATTTGCCGTGGACGGATCGGGTAACAGCCTGGAAGTGGAGTCCATGCGCATTCCGCTGGTGGCCGCACTTTCCCAGGTCAACGTCGGCCTGACCATCGACACCACCAACCTTCTGGGGCCGTACACGCTGCTGGTTCAGGTGAACCGCCTGCACGAGGTGCTGGAGAAGACCGAACTCAACAACACGGCCACAATTGCCGCCTTCTTCGCGCCCGACGCGCCCATCAGCAACATCATCAACGGCGTGCCCGGAATCGCCAACACCATCACCGTGCAGCCCGATGCCGACGGCATACTCGACGATGTCTGGGTCAACATCCCCACCACGGGCACACCCACGCAATTGGCCGACCCGTCGCAACCGATCATCGTCAACAGCGGCGGCCTCATCGACACGCTCGTGCTCAATGCGTCCAGCGGCACACTGGGGCCGATGCTGACGCTCAACGGCAACTTCTCCGTCGGCAGCCTGACCATCCCGGCGGGTTCCACCGTGCAGATGGCGGGCAACCAGAAGCAGGCGTTTTTCGCCACGGGCCTGACCATCACCAACGGCGCAATCCTGGACCTGGAGAACAACGATCTGGTCCTGCAATACACCGCGGCATCACCCATCAACACCGTGACGCGCTACATCCACAACGGAGTCCTCGGGACCGGGCCCAGGATCATCTCCTCGGCGCCGGCGCAGACCTTCCCGACCGCCTTCGGCATCGTGGACAACCAGACCATCCACCAGACCACCTGGGACGGCCAGACCGTTTCCAACGGGACCAACTTCAAGCAGGTGCTCACCAAGCGCACCGTGCTCGGCGATGCGAATCTGGACGGAATGGTGACGCAGGCCGACTACCAGAACATCATCGCCAACATGGGCCGCATGGGGGCGTCGTACTTTGAGGGCGATCTCAACGGCGACGGCGTCGTCACCGTCGATGACCTGGCGATCGTCTCGGCGAATCTCGGCGCCGCGGCGAGCCTGGCGGCCGGCCCGGCCCTGCTCGCGCCGCCGGCGTCGAACGCCACTGCGGCAGCGATGGCGGCCGGCGGCGCCACACCGATGGTCCACGCGAAGAAGCCGTCGCTCCATTACCAGCGGCCGAAGGAAAGATTCGACATCCACGGGAGGTAAGGATTCGAGCAGAAACAACTGCCACGATTCGGCGGGTGCCACGGCTTGTCTACTGCAAGCCGTGCTTCGTGGCCACGCAGACACGGCTTGCAGTAGACAAGCCGTGGCACCCCGAGCGGAACCTCCGACAGTTGTTGGTGCGCCGGCTCCGAGCGGCGACGCGCGCCTGCAGCTACTTCTTCGTCACGCCCTTCCCGCACAGCGGCACGATGTCCTGGGCTTCGCCGGTCTGGTACTCGAACACGGTGAAGCCGTGCGTCCCCACCTTCCGCGTAATCGAGATCTGCTCGATCAGGCGAACCAAGTTGTCGGATGAGCCGGTCCAGGTGCTCAGGCCAATGCCGGGATAGCACGGGGTTTTGCCGGCCCAAGTCACCTGCTGGCGAACGAGGTTTTCAAACTGGCCGTTGTGGGGCGTGTAGTCCATCGGGCAGACGAAGTCGACATAGCCGCGCTCGCACCAGAGCTTCCAGTCCTGGCCGACGCCGTCGCGGTCGACGGTCCAGTTGGGGAAGACGGCGGCCGAGATCTTCACCTTGGGCTTGATCTTGCGAGTGGCCTCGGCGACGGCGGCGACCGTTCGGGTGATGTTGTCGCGGCGGAAGTCGAGCCACTTGCCGGTGAACTCCGGGTCGCGCCGCACATCGGCCGGCCAGTTGCCCACTTTCCGGCCGAGGCTCTTCTCGAACCGCTCGCGGCAGCCGGGGCAGAAACAGCCGTCCGGGCCAGGGTAGCGGATGTAGTCAAAGTGAATGCCATCGACGTCGTACTTGCCGGCCACCTCGACCATGGCATCGGTCTCCAGCTTCTGGTTGTCGGGATGCGAGGGGCAGAGCCAGGTGTCGTTGGGTGCGCCGCTGAACTGCACCTGCGTCCGGCCTTCGCGTTTCATCCGCTCGACGAACTCGCGTGGGGCCCGGCCGCCCATGTTCCAGTTGACCTTCCAGACATGGCAGGCAACGCCGTATTTGCGGCAGGCCGCCACGCACTGGGCGATCTGGTCGCCCCGGTCCTTGACCTCGGGCGCTACGGGAAGGACGGCGCTGTCGTAGTACGCCAGGCCGCCCCAGAGCATGTTGGGGAAGATGGCGTTGAACCCGTTGTCGGCGAGGATGCGGATCGACTGGTCCCAGGTCATGCCGGACGGGCCGAAGGCGCTGTGGCACCAGAAGCCGCGCTGCTCGCCCGGCTCGGGCGACTGGGCACAACAGAAAGCTTCGAGAAGATGCCGCTGGGACTGCTGGGCCAACTGGATCGCCTCCACGAATCTCCGCTCTGTGACCATCATGATCGCCATTTCACGATGCAGTTCCGCGACCTCCACATGCTGCTCTGCAAACGTTGGCTCCTTCGGCCAGCCGGGCTTCGGGGGTGCCAGAGCCGCTTTCGCCGCCGCCCAATCGGCGTACGGCCCGAAGCGTCCGATCTGTTCCACCGTCTTCTTGGCCGATGTCGCCCACAACTCCGGCACAAGCTGCCCGGCCATCGCCAGCAGCAACCGCCGCTTGGCGGCCGGGTCATCATCCAGCAGGACGTGGGTCATGAAGATGCAGTTGTCGGAGCCGACGATCGCGGGAAACCCGCTGGCCTGGCCGCCGACATCGAACCAGTTGGCAATCACGCGGCCGCGCCCGGCCACCGCCTTGGCATCGACGATGTTCCACGATCGCTGCTGCACGACCGGCGGCGCACCGGCCAGCGGCGGGTCCACCAGTTGGATCGACGCGAAAGTCCCCGGCGACTTCTGCGACACATGCCGGCCCGGTTCGATGCCCGTCGCGGCCCGAAGTTCCGACGGCATCGTGTAGAACGCCATGAGTTTGCCCTTGTTGCCAAGGTATGTGCCCAGGGCCGTAGTTGCGGCGCTCGCCATGGCCGGGTTGTGCGGCAGGATGACCAGCCGCGTGTCGGCCAGGCGCTGGGGCGTGAGATCGAGGTCGCTGACCAGGGAATAGTCCAGACCCAGGGCGCTCAGGTTCGCCGCCATGGAGCGGGTGAACTGGCAAACCGAGTCGACTTCGCCCGGCGAGGTGCGGGCGGCCGACTCGTTGCGGACAAGGCAGATGTCGGCTCGGCCGCCGACGAGGGACAGATCGGTGATGGCGAATTCGGCGTCCTGGTCCTTGCCGCGCCAGGCGGAAATGCGGATGGTGCGGACGGCGGCCCATCCGCCGGGCGTCCCTTCCATGCGGGTGTCTTCCTTGGGGATGACGACCGTACTCCATCCGCCGGATTGCGACGCGGCGAACGTGGTCGAGTACCAGCCCTGGCCGCTCTGGAAGTAGATGCTGAACTGCGACACCGGCGAACTGTCGCGGCAGTACACCCGGAACTGGAAGGCGCGGCAGCCGCTCATATCGAGCCGGACGGCGCGGTCCCAACTGGCGCGGTCGAATTTCGTGCCCTGGAAATTGCAGCGCATCCGCAGCGCCGGCCGGCCGTCAATGCTCGTGCTGGTGACGGGCGCTGTCCCCCCCATCGGCTGCCACGCGGCCTGTGCCACGCGGTCGTTGGCGTAGGTGATGGCGTCGACCACGGTGTCGGCGGTCACAGGTTGGGCTTGGGCGTAGCTTGTCAGAAGCACGATGACAAGCAACTGCAGAACGATGTGTCGCATGCGATTCTCCGTTGTTCGGAGTTCACGCTTCAACGTGTCTTGGGGACACACCCATGGAAAGACACGCTAAAGTGTGAGCTGCGAACAGTGAACTCCGAGCCTATTTGTAATAAGCCACCACTTCCGTCTTGCCTGCCAGGTCGCGCAGCACCACCCACTCCTTCTCCGCGTCAAAACGGTCGTAGGGCTTGCCATTGACCTCGCAGCGCACCATTCTCTTCCCATCGGGATGGCGGAAACGAGCGCGGATCACCTTGGGCGGATTGCGCGTCGGTGGGTCGATGGTCATGGTGATCCGGCCCTTGGCCGCGGCCGACTCCATTCCCATCGACATCGGCCCGAAATAGGTCCGGGCGTCGTAGATGGCGATTTCCTTGCCGTCGGCCAGCCAGTAGCGCGGAATGGCCGAGCCGAGCCATAGCTCGTCGCCGCGTTCCTGCACGAACATGAGCCGCAGCCAGTAGGTCGAGTTGGACTCATCGGAGGATTTGTAGTGGTCGCCGCGCCAGTCGCCGATGTTGGGCAGGGCGTGCTCGGTCATCATCCGCGTGTCCGCAAAGTAGCTCACGGCGAACGCGTTGAAATACGCCCGCACGTAGTGCTGCGGCTCATCCCGCAGCAGATACGCCACCGGGTTGTGCAGCAGGTTCGCCTGCTGGGAGATTCCGCCGTGGCTGAACCAGCGACGCTCGAAGTCCGCATCCGGCAGTTTGTAGCCAAACTGTTCTGACAGATAGAGATTGTCCTCGTAGTCCTTGACGATCCACGTCGCCAGCGGGCTGTTGGGGTCGATCGCGCCCGTGCGGATCAGGTAGATCGCCCCCTCGAGCGTCTCCGTGATCCACCCGAACGACCGGCCGCGGCGATGCACATCGGATGGCACCTTGGGCACCCAACTTCCATCGCGCAGCCGGACCACCGGCGACCGTCGCATCGCCTCGGTGAACGCCGCGATCAGATCCGCGTGATACGCCTGCGCCTCCTTCAGCAGTCGCGGCCCTTCCGCATGCCCGGCCGCCACCAGGGCCCGGGCCGTGTTGTCCATGCCCCACCAGCTAAACACGTTGTTCGACAGCCAGCAGCGCCAGTCGCCGATATCCTCCAGGCTTCCCGGCGGCAGCAGCCCCTTCTCGATCGCCCGCATCGGCTCCCGGCCGGCCCGCTCGGTTGACTGGCCGCGCTCCCGGATGATCCACTCGCACGCCTTGACCAGCCCCGGCGCCGCATGCCCCATCCACTTCGCATCCCGCGTGTACCAGTAATGCTCGCCCATGCACCACATCACCCAGCCGTGATGCTGGTTGTACCCGCCGGCCTCGTACCCATGCGCCCCGTAGAACTCCCCCTCCTTGCTCGCATAATCCCCCGGCAGGGCGACGGTGCCCTGATACTTGAGGAACGTCTCCAGCGCCCGGGCGGCCACATCGTGATACCCGCGCCGATCCAGGTCGCTGATCATCATCGTCGATTCGTTGGAATAGACGCCGTAGTGGAACGTGCCCACCTTGGCCATATAACAGTCGCTGTCGCCGACTTCGCGCTCGGTGTTGATGAGCAGATGCGACGCGTCGGCCCTGTAGAAATCATTGATCATCGGCTCGGGCGTCTCGATCTTCGTTCCTTCGTTCAGTCGTCTGCAGTACCAGTAGTCGCTTGCGAACCCGTATCCGTCCTGAAAGAACAGTGTGTTCAGAGGGCGCCCGAGATCCTTCTCGGGATGGTCGATGAAGCAGATAAACACATTCAGCCTGCTCCTTTCCTCGGGCGCGAGCGATACATCGTATTTCACCTTGCCATTTTCGCTGTTTCGAGCGAATCCCGCCGTGTCGCCGTTCAGCCAGACGCGGTTGATATCGTATTTCACGCTGTGAAGAGCCGACGGAAGCGCGCTGCAATCCAGTTTGTCGAGTCCTCTGCCATCCGTCACCGAGAACTCCAGATGCGCCTCAGCTTTGGTCTTGCCCGCGTTCGTCATTTCGATCTGCATTGTGAGCACCATCGGGTCATCGGCCGCCACTCGCTTGTGCGGATCAAGGTCAACCCCCAGCGGTACGGCGCACGCACGCTGTCGATACCGCATCCCTTCCTCGACCCACTCGTTGACGATGATCGGCGAAGAACCATCGTCCAATTCCCGCTTCACCGTTGCCGACTTGGGCAACCCAAAACTGAACCGAAGTTCATCCCCATCCCACTTGCACCGCGGCGTATCTTCCCCCTTGATCCGCGAAATCCAGTTCTTGTTCAGCACGATGTCCCCGTTCGGGTCCGACCGGAAATGCTGTCGCGTCCCCTCGAAACTCAGCGGGATGTACTGGGGTTGCTTGGCTGGCGTATCCGCCCAGGCCCGCGTCAACGTCTGCTCGGGCATCTTCGCCACGCGCGAGTAGAGGTCCATCGTCTTCTCTTGAACCTTCGTTTCCCGCCAGGACTTCTCGTCCGTTGCATAGGTCACGTTCTGCCCGGCTTTGCGCACCAGCGCCCGCAGATCGGGCAGGAAGATATGCCCCCACTTGTTCAGGTCCGACGCCGCGAAGGAGAACGTCTTCTCCGGCGTGGCCCGCACCGTCACCACCGTCTCATCGAACGAGTTGAAGCCCACCGGCCTGGCGGAGAGGACCGTCGCCCGCGTCACGTTCCCCGCCGTCTCGGCCGCCTTCACCAGCGTGCCGTTGAACACCTCGATGCGGGCGTCCTGCGTCGCGTCGGCCCACTCCACCTCAAATCCCAGCCCGGCCAGCGTCGAATCCGTGTACGCATCCAGCGACTTGATCGCCGGCAGCGGCTTATCCGACATGACGCGCACCTTCATCGTCGAACGATACTTCGCGGCAAAGTCCTTCAGCCCCTTGAACTCCTTGGCATTAACCGGATTGAACGTGTACGTCAGCGTCGCGCCCTTGACCTCGACAGCGGCATCCGCCGCCTGCCATTTCCCCTGATACCAGTCGCCCACGTTGAGCCACCCCGACCCGCCCGACCCCGATGGCCGGTCGCGCGGGATGCGCTGCTGCGGCCACTGCGACTGCCAGTACTCCAGCCGCACCGCATCGGCCGTGTGAGCATCGCCGGCGAACTCCACCACCACCCGGAAGATATCCCGCGCATCCTCCCACATCACGCCGTAGTCGCGGCCGTCCTTCTCCCAGTGCATCACCTGGCCGAAGGGAGCGACGTTCAGCGTCTGGCCAGTGGCGGCCAGAGTTCCCAGCATGAACAACACACAGCACACGGCCCGACACGCCAGCGACGATGTGGTTTTCATGGGCGGTATTGTACCAGACTTCGGGCAAGTCGCCGTGTGCCGTTGCCAACGGCGTGTACAATGGCAACCGATGCGATGCGTCCTGTTCACGATCCTCTCGGCCGTGTTGCTGCTGACGAGTGTGGCAATGGCCGCCCTATGGGTCGAGAGCCACCGGCTCCGCCCGTACGACAACGGCATTACCTGCATTGAGATAGGCAAAGGACCGCATCATTTTGTCGTCCAAGCTTACTTCGGTTCCTTCATCTGCGCTGGGCAGCGTATGAAATGCGATATGGTGCCCCGAGGAATCTACATTCATCGGCGACTAATCGTACTGCCGTGTTGGCTTCCTGCGTCGCTCACCGCCGCGCTCGCGGCAGTTTGCGGCAACCGGGCATGGCGGGAAATCCGGCGACAGCGCGAACACAGGGTCGGCTCTTGCACCAACTGCGGCTACGACCTTCGGGCGAGCATAGAGCGATGCCCGGAATGCGGCACGGCGATATCGGCAACGACAGCATCCTCCTCCGAAGTTCGACACGATCCATGAAAAATGAACATCGGTCGTTCAGAATTCAAGGATGCCAATTCCAGCCGGCGGGGGGTTGTCTGTTCGGCTTGCTGCGTACGCGGCAGATGTGCCGGAGTACCGACACCATGGGCTGGAAGCCCATGCCACGAGGTGTAGTCGCGAGCCCATACGATTGGGCACGCAGACCCCCACTTGCCAGTTTCGCGGAATCGGGCACAATCAGCCCAACTCTCACTCAGGCAGGTCAGCATGCCTCACAGGACTTCGCTTCGTGCCTCCGTGCCTTCGTGCCTCCGTGCCTTCGCCTTCTTCCTGCTGGCGGCCACCAGCGCCCTCGCCGACGATGCGGCCGTGGACAAACTCCGCGACGAAGTCGCCGGCAAGGGCTGGATTCTCTTCTCGGCCAAGACGGACAACGGGGACTACGATCTATTCCTGTCGCGCCCGGACGGTTCGGCCAAACGCGCCGTCACCCAGACGCCCGAGTGGAGCGAATACGGCGGCCGCTTTTCGCCGGATTCCAAACGCATCCTCTATCGCCGCCTGAAGAAGGGCGCTGAGATCAACCACGACCTCTGGGGCGCCCGGGGCGAGCTGGTCCTGGCCGACGCCGACGGCTCGAATCCCGTGGTCTTCGGCGGCATGGGCGAATATCCCTGGGCATCGTGGAGCCCCGACGGCAAGCAACTCGCCTGCCTCTACCGGCGCGAGGGGATCCAGATCATCGACATCGCCTCAAAGAAGGTCGTCAAGCAACTGAACCGCCGGGGGATCTTCCAGCAATTGTACTGGTCGCCGGACGGCAAGCGCCTGGTGGGCACCGCCAACGTCGGCGGCCAGGACTGGAACATCGTGGTCGTCGACATCGAAACCGGCTTGGCGACGCAGATTTCCCGCGGGCAGAACTGCACGCCCGACTGGTTTCAAGGCGATTCCGGCCGGTCGATTTACTCCCATCGCACGCCCGGCATCGGCGGCGACTATGGCTCGACCATGCTCATGCAGGCCACCGCCGATGGCAAAATCCGCACGCTCATCTACGGCGAACGCGGCCGGCATATCTACTACGGCTGCACGTCGCCGGACGACAAATACGCGATCTTCTCCTTCCCCGAGACCGATGGTGGCACGGATTCGCCAATGGCTATCGTGCGCCTGGCCGACACGCCGATCATCGTGCCGGAGGACTACAAGGAGCTGAAGGCGCTCTATCCCAACGCCAACAGCGGCCCCGTTTTCCGGCTGACGCAGCCGGGTTTCGAGCCGCACTGGACCTACGTGGATGTCGGAGGCAAGTAAATGGCTTCTGAAAGTGCCGCCAGTGCCCTCACTGGCGGATTACCGAGGAACGGATCTGCCGGTGACGGCACCGGCAGCACTAAATGCGACAGTCCTGCCCCGGACGCGGATAGTGCCGCCAGTGCCACTGGCGGAATCTTTGGCGGCGAGCACGCACCCAGCCCGCCGGTGGGGACACCGGCGGCACTCATTGCCGTACACCAACACGGTGGCCCCGGCCGTTTGCGCGGCGTGCTCGTCATCGCGGCCATCGCCACGAGCATCTGGCTGCTGGCCGCCCGCGTGCAGACCGGCGCTGATTCGTTCGTCACCAGCCTCGGGCGAATCGAAGTCGCGGCGCGTCTGGTTGAGCGGCCGGAGCAGTTCCCCAACCTGGGCGCCTACCGCTACACCTATGTCCTGAAGTACAAAGTGCTCAAGGTGTACCGCCAGGATCCGCAAGGCAAGTATCACCTCAACCCCGGCGACGACATCTTCGTCGGCCACTACAAGCCGTGGATGCCGCGCTCGCAGATCAAGGATGCCGACTGGGGCGACCCCCCACTCGGCGGCACGCTCGACCGCTTCGTTACTGGCGAAGTGCATCGGATGGCGCTCGACTACGAAATGCAAGACCTGGCGCCCAGTGGCGCGCTGGACTACTGCTTCCCCCCGGCCGTCAACCGTTTCTTCGCCATCTGGACCAACCCCACCACCTACTAGCGCCGCATGGTCTTCACCACCCACATCTTCATCTTCTACTTCCTGCCGCTCTTCCTGCTCATCTATTTCAATCTTCCCCACGCCTGGCGCAACCTCTGGATTACCCTCGCCAGTTACCTTTTCTACGGCTGGTGGGAGCCCTGGTTTGTCTGCCTCATGCTCTTCACCACGGTCATGGATTTCATCTGGGGCAGGGTCATCACCCGCCCGGGCGCCACGCCAGCGCAGCGGAAACTCGCCCTGATCGCCTGCTGTGTCACCAACCTCAGCTTTCTCGGCTTTTTCAAATACTACATGTTCACGGCCGAGACGCTCAATCGCCTGCTGGCCATGGCCGGCCACGATCAGTTTCGCGTCCTGCGGGTGGTGCTGCCCATCGGCATCTCCTTCTACACCTTCCACTCGCTCACCTACATCGTCGACCTCTATCGCGGCGACGCCAAACCGGCCAGGTCGTTCACGAATTTCTCGGCTTTTGTGGCGCTGTTCCCGGATCTCGTGGCCGGGCCGATCATCCGCTATAAGACGCTGGCCGGGCAACTCGACTACCGTGAGCACACCGTCCCGCGCTTCGCATCCGGCGTCGCCATCTTCATCCTCGGCTTTGCCAAGAAGATCCTCCTGGCCAACCCCATGGGCCACGTTGCCGACGCGGTTTTCGGCGCCGCCGAGCCCGGCGCGCTCGATGCCTGGGTAGGCGTGCTGGCATACGCCTTCCAGATCTACTTCGATTTCTGCGGCTACTCCGACATGGCCGTGGGCCTCGGGCGGATGCTGGGGTTTGAGTACCTCAAGAATTTCGATGCCCCCTACCTGGCCGACAGCATCACCGACCTCTGGCGGCGCTGGCACATCTCCCTCTCCAGCGTGCTCCGCGACTACCTCTACTATCCGCTCGGCGGCAACCGCCGCGGGCCGGCGCGGACGTACTACAACCTGGCCGTCGTCATGCTGCTGGGCGGCCTGTGGCACGGCGCCAAGTGGAACTTCATCTTCTGGGGCGGCTACCACGGGGTGCTGCTGATCTGGGAGCGCTGGCGCGGCAAGCAGAGCCTCTACGGCCGCCTGCCGCCGAGCCTGCGCATCGCCATCACCTTCCTGCTGGTGCTCTTCTCCTGGGTGCTGTTCCGCGCCGATAACCTCACCGAGGCGATCCGCTATTTCGGCGCCATGTCCGGCCTGCGTCCGGGCACGCCCGCCTCGGCCTTGCTGGCCGCCGACATCTACACGCCAATGGCGGTGCTGGCGATGTTCCTCTGCGGCCTGTTCGTCTTCCAGCCAACGCAGGCGCATGAGTGGGCCCAGAAACCCCAGACGTGGCCGCGCGTCGCGGTCCTGGTTCCCCTGTTCGTCTTCTCGCTGATCGTGATGTCGTCCCAGGCATTCAACCCGTTTCTCTATTTCCAGTTTTAGGAGCGACGCATGTTCAGTGGTGTGCGCAAGAGTGAAGTCGCCCTGATCCTCTGCTTCCTCGGGATCATCTTCGCCGTGCCGACAGCGCAGACCTGCATCGAGATCCGCCGCGGCCAGCGCGTGCAGGCGACCGATGTGTTTCGTACCAAGCCGACGGCCGCCAATCTGCGCGAGTACGAACGTACGCTCGAAGAGAAATCCGTATTCCAGCAGCAACTTCGCCCGCAAATGCAGCACCTGCTCTTCGCGGCGCTCCACGACACCGGCGCCAAGGCCATCCTCGGCCGGGGTGATTGGTTCTTCTTCCGTCCCGATGTTCGTTACGTCGTCGAGCCCGACCGCCTCGAAACCGGGATGGGATCTTCCGTGTGGATGGTGCCCTCCGATCACTCCACCCGTCGCGACAGCGCCGTCTGTGCGATCGTGCATTTTCGCGATCAGCTCCAACAGCGCGGCATCCAACTGCTGGTCGTGCCCGTCCCCGGCAAGCCGAGCGTCTATCCCGACAAGCTGACCCGCCGGGCGGCCGCCCGGGACGCGGAATCGCCGACGCTCGGCTTCATCCACGATCTTCGCGACCGGGGCATCGAAACGGTTGACCTGTTCGCTGCCTTCCGCGCCGCCCGCGGAGCGGTCACCGGCGATCCCCAACTCTACCTCGCCCGCGACACCCACTGGAGGCCCCAGGGCGCGGCCATCGCCGCCGCCACGGTCGGCGACCGGCTCCGCGAACTCGGCTGGGCCCCACCGGTCTCCCGCGAATTCACGACGCGAGCCAGAGCGGTCAACCGCTGGGGCGACGTCATCGACATGATGCAGGTTCCCGGCCTCCAGCACCAATTCCCGCCGGAGCGCGCCCAATGCACGCAGGTACACGACCCGGCCAAAGGCCTGCTAATCCCGGCCGCCGCCGACCGCCCGGGCGCGTTCAAATATCCCGCCCGGCAATCGTCGGTGCTGGTCCTGGGCGACAGTTTCTCCCGCATCTATCAGTTTGCCGAGCCGAAGTCCCTGGGCGAATGTCTCGACCCGCCCGATGCCGCCGAAAAACGAACGGAGACCAAGCATCTGCTCCCCGGCTCGGCCGGTTTCATCTCCCACTTGGCCCTGTCGCTGAAAGCGCCGGTCGATGCGATCGTCAGCGACGGCGGCGCCTCGACCGACGTCCGCCGCAGACTCAGCACCAACCCCGAGATCCTCGAAGGCAAGACCGTCGTCGTCTGGGAATTCGTCGAGCGCGATCTCGCCCTGGGCCGCCAAGGTTGGGACGATGTGCTCTTGCCCGTGAAGTTGGGCGAATAAGGATCGGTGATGCCATGCTGATCGCGGCCCTCTGCATTCTGCCCGCGGGATTGATCCTCCTGGTCTACGGCTTGCGCGGCCGGCGGGTGGATGACCATCCCCTGTGCCGCAAATGTGGATACGACCTGACTGGCAAGCCGGCAACCTCGACGGTTTGCTCGGAGTGCGGGGCGGATGTCACGCGCGCGAAAGCCATCCGCGTGGGCCATCGGGCCAAACGCCGAGCGGCCATCAAGCTCGGCGTGCTCGCGATTCTCGTCGCTACCGTCGGGCCCGGGGTCTTGTTGGGTCTGCACATGCGGGAAAGAAAGCTGATCGAGGTCACTCCGCTCTGGTGGATATTGCGGCAGACGGGCAGCGCCGGCGCGCCCGATCGCGCGGCGGCTATGAAAGAGATCTTCCGGCGGCGGTCGGCCAGCGAACTCTCGGATGCCGACCTACGCTCGGTCGTCGATCGCATGCTGCAATGGCAGGGCGATCCCCGCAGGCCCTGGGATCCGGCCTGGGGCGATTTCGTCGAAGCCGAGATCAGGACTGGGATGGCGACGGGAGAACAGAAGGCGCGATACACCAGTCAGGCGATTCAAGCGGCGGTTCAGCTTCGCGCCAGGGTGAAGGTGCGTGCCGGTGCGGCGCTGCCGTTGGCGTTCTCGTCGTCGCCGGTGCCATCGCCGTGGCGTATGGGCGTGAGCAACCAGTGGAACCACGGTGTATGCAGAGTGAGTGGGATCAAGATCGACGGCAAACCCGTGACGGTACCGGACACGATAGTGCGCCTGGGCCTTGGGCGCGGGATCAATGCTCCTGTCGTGGTCGCGGGTGGGACGTGCGTCGTGGATGCGCAGACCATGGCGACCTTGTCACTATCCCCAGGCACGCACACTGTCGCTGTCGAGCTTACCGCTGAAGTGATATTGCAGGGCGTGGGCGTGAGGTCTGCGAGGATTCCCGGAGGCGAGGCGAGAGTCTCGACAGCGGTGACGATCTTGCGCGGTGAGAGCGTCTCCCTCATCCGTGATCCGACGCTGCAGGAGGCGGAGCAGAAGGCGATCACCGTGTCCACATCCGTCGACCATCCGGGAATCTCCCACGATTTCGTACTGTTGAATGTGCGAGATCTACCTGTCCCCGTTATGGCGGATGTGGTGGTGCCGGCCGAAGCTCGCACGCAGGCGCGATGGGAGGTAATCAGACTGCCGACGACCGGCTCGCGGAGCCTCGAAGGCCCGCTGTCGCCCAGGAACGGCGACGGCAAGCGGGACCTGGTGCTTCGCCCCAACATCAGGGCCGCCGAAGAAACGCTGGACCTGTTCGAAATCTGGGGCGAAGATATCGTGCTGACGGTGGAAATGGCGCCGAAGCAATAAGGCGGGACTTTGGCAAATGATATCTGCGTTCTCGGCCGGTTCGCGCGAGCCGGGAAGAGCATCCACGAGGGCAAGGGTGAGCGCCTTGACGACATCGCAGGTTGAGTGTTCGCAGTTACACACACTTGGAAATCGCGATCGCGCGAAGTAGGGCCAGCGTCCCCGCTGGCTAGGTGTGCCGGACGATTCACGATACCAGAAGGCCAGCGAGGACGCTGGCCCTACTTGGGTCGTCCTACTCCTTCGCCTCCACCGCCCCCAAGTCGGCCGCCGCGCCCCGATAGCGGTCGTTGTGGTAGTGGTCCTTCGTGATGTAGCCCACGCGTCCGGTCGCGGCGTTTCGCGCCGGGCTCGTCTTAGACGGCGCAAACGTTTCCAGATCAACCAGATTCGCCTCGGCAAGAGTCCGCAGAACGAGATTGTTCTCGATCACGATGCCCTTCTGCGGGCCGGCGCCGAGGTGGCAGACGTAGTCGCGCTTGGGGTCCCAGGGCATGTCGGCTTCCGGGTCGATGACCAGGTTGTACCTGATGGTGACATCCGGGCTGTAGACATCCACGAGCGTGCCACGGTAGGGGTCCTTGCTGTCGGAGGCGATTCGTGAGCGGTACATCGTGTTGAAGTAGACCTCCGACGAAGTCCGCGAGAACCACGGCGCCGCCTTCTCCAGGTCCGCCTGCCGCACCGCGTTGTGTTCGTACATCGGATACTTCCGCTTTTCCCAACTGATGTTGTTGTAGAAGCGGTTCACCGCGTCCGGCCCGTTGTAGCCCAGGGCGTTGAGCTTCATCGGGAAGACCCGCACGTCGTTGGCCCACTGCCGCGTGAAGCGGTTGTTGCAGACATGGAAATAGCCGGCGCCGACGATGCAGGTGTTGTGCCCGATCGGCGATTTGGCGATCCCCATGTCGCTGAAACTGCATTCGTGGACCTGAAGATTGAAACACTTGTCGAAGGCGATGGCCCCGAACGCCTGCTCGGTGTTGTCAAAGTGCCGGAAGGTGCATTTGTAGACCTCGAAGTCCAGCGCCACGGACTTGAGGTTGGAGATGTTGTAGTCGGTGTTGGTGATGGCGTGGCCGTTGACCTTCCCGTCCACCAGCACATTCTCCCATTTGAAGTTGTAGAAGGTGCTGGCCTTGGTTCCATCGAAGACCTTGTTGGGGTCGTAAACATGGAAGCAGTATCCCGAGGCATCGCTGATCGTGAAGTTCTTGAACAGCAGGTCGTGGCTGCTGCCGGTGATCTTCATGCAGCCGGCGTTGTATTTCTCATAACGGAAGTTCTCGAAGCGGACGAAGGCGAGATTGGGGAAGTCGTTGAACACCGGCGTGGGCGTGGTGAAGACCGCCTCCGGGTCGCACGTCACTGTGATCGGAGCCTCCGCCGTGCCGGTGATATTGCCCAGCGAAATCCCGCTGTACTTCCCGGCCGCGATGTACAACGTATCTCCCGGCCGCAGTTTGAGCGTTGCCTGGGCTTCGGGATACCTCAGATATCCCGAGCCCGTGCCGATGGTCACCCGCTGCGGTTCGGCTGCCGCCGCGGGCAGACAGAACATCACGCTTAACAGAGCTCCGAGTGTTCTCGACAGTGATCCAATTCCCATCGGTTTCCTTTCGCGGTGTCCGCTTTCACGTCATACCACACGCCGAGCACGCCCGTTTGACATGCATCAAGACCTAATCAGTGGCCAGTTTCCCGGACTCCACGTTGCGGGTAGATTCACCTTGTTCGGAGTTCACGCTTCAGCGTGTCTTTCCTGTCGAAACGCAAGCTGAAGCTTGAACTCCGAACGGCGACGAACAGCTGTGTCGGAATACCGACACAACACAGCCGGGCCGGCTGTGCTACGAAATCCGGTCGATCAGTGGAGAACGCGTCATGAAGATAGACCAGACCATCACCCCGTCCAATCTCGTCAAACCGCTCGACCGCCTCTTCGATCTGGCCGCACGTAAGGTCCGCGATCTCGACCGCAATTGGGATTCCTCCCGCGGCACGCCCGTCTTCACCGTCGACGGCCGCTACACCACCCGCGGCTGGACCGAGTGGACCCAGGGGTTTCAGTACGGCTCCGCTCTGCTGGTCTTCGACGCCACCGGCGAGCAGGATCTGCTCGACCTCGGACGAACCAACACCGTCCGCTTCATGGCCCCGCACGTCAGCCACATCGGCGTCCACGACCACGGCTTCAACAATCTCAGCACCTACGGCAACCTCCGCCGCCTGATGCGTGAAGGCCGCATCCCGCACAACGAGTGGGAACTGGCGTTCTACGAGATGGCGATCAAGGTCAGCGGCGCGGTGCAGGCGGCGCGGTGGTCGGGAGTCCCGGCCGGAATGCCCTCGCCACATTCCGCCAACACCTCGAGCATCGGCTACATCTACTCGTTCAACGGCCCGCATTCGCTCTTCGTCGACACCATGCGCACCATCCGCATCCTGGGTGTCGCCTGGCAACTCGGCCACAAGCTGATGCACGAGAACGACAAGGCGGCCGATCTGCTCAAGCGGTCGATTCTGCACGGGCTGTGTACCAACCAGTACAT
>JBIOJL010000010.1:0-35448 GCA_044450885.1 Tepidisphaerales bacterium | reverse complement strand
CGGCGGTGGCGGCCGCGGCGGCCCCGGCGGCGGCGGCCCCGGCGGCGGCGGCTTCGGTGGCTTTGGCGGCGGCGGCTTCGGCGGCGGCGGGTTTGGTGGAGGCGGGTTCGGCGGAGGTCCCGGCGGCGGCGGCTTCGGCGGAGGACCCGGCGGTGGCGGGGGCGGCCAGGCTGCCCGGCGCACCGCACGGGTGACGGCCTCATCCGACGACCGCACCAACACGCTGGTCGTGTCCGGGCCCACGGCCGTGCTCACGGTGATCGCCCAGGTCGTCAAGGAACTCGATGCCAACCCCACCTCCGACGACAGCGTGTTCGTCTATCGCCTGAAGAACGCCCAGTCGCTCAACATCGAGGCCGTCGTCAACAACCTCTTCAACGGCACCAACATGGCGCGCGGCGGCTCCACCAGCCAGACATCCCTGCCCAATCGCAGTAGCAGCAGCACTTTTGGCGGCAGCAGCGGTTCGCGAGGCGGTAGCAGCAGCAGTGGCCTGACCGCCAATAGATCGACGGGAAGCAGCGGCGGCGGCTTCGGCGGCAGCGCCAACCGTGGCGGCTTCGGCGGTGTTTCGGCCGGCGCGATGACCATCGCTTCCCAACTCGCCGGCCAGGTTACCATCATCGCCGATCCCGACACCAACTCGCTTCTGGTTCGCACCAGCCCCAAGAACTGGGACCAGGTCAAGGACATCCTCAAGCAACTCGACCGCCCCGTGGCCCAGGTGCTGATCAAAGTCCTGATCGCGGAAGTCACGCACGACAAGGAAACCGACGTCGGCGCCGAATTTTCCGCCCTCAACATCCGCAGCAGCGGGCTGGGACAGAAAGGCGGGACCAATTTCGGCCAGGCCGCCCAGACCACCGGCGCGTCCGTCCAGATCCTCGAAGCCAACTTCACCGCCACGGTCCACGCCCTGGAAACGGCCGGTAAACTTGACGTCCTCTCCCGCCCCTACATCCTCGCCTCCGACAACCAGTTGGCCAGCATCACCGTCGGACAGGAAGTGCCCCGCATCACCGACAGCCGGACCACGGACACGGGCCAGACCATCAACACCATCCAGTACGACACCGTCGGCATCATTCTCGACGTCATCCCCCACATCAACCCCGAGGGGCTGGTGATTCTCGACGTGGCCCCCACGATTTCCGCTCTGACAGGCACCACCGTGCCCATTTCGGAAACTCTGTCCGTTCCCGTGTACGCCACGCGGAATGCCCAAACCCGCATCGGCATTCGCAACGGCCAGACGGTCGTCATCGGCGGCCTGATGCAGGACCAACTGACCGAAACCATCAACAAGGTGCCGATCCTGGGCGACATCCCTCTGCTCGGCGAAGTCTTCAAACACACGGACAAGAAGAAGAGCAAGACGGAGTTGCTGATCTTCCTGACACCGCACGTGGCCAGCGATCCCGATAATCTCGACGCCATGTCGAAGGACGAGATGAAGGGCGTCAAGCTGGCGCCGACCGCTGTCTCTCCGGGCGCTTTCGATGAACAACGAAAGGGCATGGACCTCGGTGCCAGCCCGGCCACGCAGCCCGCATCGCCCAGGTAAGGAGCATGGCCGGGTGCCACGGCTTGTCTACTGCAAGCCGTGTCTGCGAATGGACAACACGGCTTGCAGTAGACAAGCCGTGGCACCCGGTTTCGGGAAGTTATCGCGATCCCGTTTCCAAGGAGCCTGCCATGTGCCGCTGCATTGTGTGTGTTGATCCCGGCCGGGCGAAAGCGCCGCACGCTCCAACGCGGCTCTCTCGCAGGCGAGCCATGCAGGGCGGCATGCTCATGGCAGTCTCGCTGGCGGCCGGGTGCCAGAGCACCACCCGCAACAACCAGCCCAAGGGCCAGCCCGCCGGCACCGCGCCCATCACCAACACCGACCCCTGCGCCACCCGGCTGCACGACATCTGCGGCGCGCTCCTGCTCTATTACGTCGACCACCATCGCCTGCCGGCACGCATCGAGGAACTCACCGAGTATCCCGATTTCAAGGATATCCGCGAATTCCGCTGCCCGGTCTCGGGCCAGGCGTATATCTACAACCCCGTCGGCGTCGTCAGCCCCGACCAGCCGACCCGCGTCATCCTTTACGACCCCGTGCCTTCCCACGCCGGCATGCGCTGGGGCGTTTCCTTCGCCGAATCCCACGACGCCGCTCCGCTGGTCACCAAGGTGATCGCCCTGCCCGAGTCGTATTTCTCGCTCAATCTTCGCGTACCCAGATCATGACCCCGGAGGACCGTCCGATGACACGCCGCAACACCCGCCGTAAACCCGCCGCGCGTTTCTCCCCCGTCGAGCCGCTCGAACCGCGGATGCTTCTGTCCGCCAGCGTCGTCAACAACGTCCTGACCATCGCCGGCACCACCGGCAACGACACCATCGTGGTCCGAAAGATTGCCAACGGCCATCTCACGGTGACGATGAACAACGTGTCCCAGGATTTCGATCCGACCGGCATCCGCAGCATCTGGATCAACGGCGACGCCGGCAACGACACGATCACCGTCATGCCCGGCGTCACCCTGCCGGTGGTCGCCTACGGCGGGGCCGGCAACGACTACATCCGCGTTTACAGCGCCCGATGCACGCTGCACGGCGGCGACGGCAACGACACGCTCATCGGCAGCACCCAGGCCGACCAACTGTACGGCGATGCCGGCGACGACAGTCTCAACGGCGGCGGCGGCAACGACACGCTCCACGGCGGCGACGGCAACGACACCCTGGCCGGGGGCACGGGGAACGACGTGCTCTTCGGCGACGCCGGAAACGACAGCCTCCGCGGCGGCGACGGCAACGACACCCTCTACGGCAGCGCCGGCAACGACACCCTGCTCGGCGACAGAGGCAACGACCTGCTCCACGGCGGCGACGGCGACGACAGTCTCGACGGCGGCGGCGGCAACGACACGCTCTACGGCGAGGCCGGCAACGACACCCTGCTCGGCGGCGCCGGCGACGATATTCTCCACGGCGGCCCCGGCGACGACAGCCTCAACGGAGGCCCCGGGAACGACAGCCTCTATGGCGAGGCCGGCAACGACACTCTCGACGGCGGCGCCGGCGACGACCTGCTCGACGGCGGCCCAGGCGACGATTCCCTCACCGATCTTGTCGGCGACGACCGGTTCTACGGCGGCGACGGCAACGACACCATCAACTGCGCCGACGGCCAGCCCTACGACTACGTCTATGACATCTCCGGGACCAACACGATCACTGCCGACACCACCGACAACGTCTGGAAGCAGGCATATCCAAATCCAGTATGAGGGAGCCAGGCGATGAAACGCAAGTGCAACTGCGCGGGCGGATGCGGACCACAAACCGGCGACGTATCCCGGCGGGAATTCGTGCAGGCGGTCGGCGCCGGCGTGGCGGGCGCCATGCTTGCCGCCCCGGCGGCGGAGGCGGCGCAAAAGCTGACCGCGGAGGAGATCGAACGCTGGAAGAAGGAACTGCTGGCGCCGTCGCCGGCGCGGGTCTACCGCTCCGACGTCCACGTGGATGCCCGCATGCACCTCGGCGGCATCGGCACCGGCAACATCGAGATCGGCGCCGACGGCCAACTCACCACATGGCAACTGTTCAATACGCTCCGTGATGGATTCGTGCCGCTCTATTTCCTGGTGAAAGCGGCTGGAACGACGAAGCTCCTGCAGACCAGCGGCGGGCCGGACTGGGCCCGGGTCAAGCAGATCGAGATGACCGGCGAGTATCCGCAGGCCACCCTGCGATTCCGGGATGCCGACCTGCCCGTGCAGTTGGAACTGACGGCCTTCAGCCCCTTCGCGCCGCTGGACACGCGGCTGTCGTCAATGCCCCTGGCGGCCTTCGTGTTCCGCATTCACAACCCGACTGCCCAGGATCAAACCGTCTCGCTGGCGGCGCTGATGCAGAACCCCGTCGGCTACGAGGCGGCCGGCAACACGAGCGGCAATGCCCACCCCGCTTTCGGCGCCAACGTCAACGAACCGTTCCGCCACGCCGACGGCGCGGGCCTGGTCATGCGGGCCGTGGCGGGCAAGGAACCGGCCATCGACAAACCAGTGGCCATCTACACCATGGCCAGTCTCGCCGCGCTGAATGCGCCGCCGCCCGATCGGCCGAAGGATCTGCGCGTCGAGGTTCTCGGCGCCCAGCCGATCGCCGCCGACAAACTGACCGATCCGGCGCACAGCGTCGTCTGGCTGGAAGATGCCCCGGCCGACCTGGCCGGTTCGTGGCTGCGCGCGGCCCGCGACGCGGCCGCGGCGGGGGCAACACTCGTGTTCTCCGGCAAGAACATGCCGCTGCTCAGGAACTACGCGGTGGCCACCGGCGGCAAACCGCTCGACAAGGCCGGCGGCCGGCCGGACATCCTCTTCGAGGATTTCGAGAACGGCTATGCCAACTGGAAAGTCGAAGGCGAGGCATTCGGCAAGGAGCCGGCCCACGGCACGCTGCCCAACCAGCAGGCCGTCAGCGGATTTCTTGGCAAGGGACTGGTCAACAGCTTCCTCAACGGCGACGACACCACCGGCCGGCTCATCAGCAAGCCCTTCACCATCGAGCGCAACTTCATCCGCTTCCTGGTCGGCGGCGGGTCGCATCCCACCACCCAGATCCGCCTCATCGTCGACGGCAAGACCGTGCGCGCCACCTCCGGCCGCGACGAAGAGCGGCTGCTGCCGGCCAACTGGGATGTACACCAGTTGCAGGGGCAGACCGCGCATATCGAAATCGTCGACGAGCAGAAGGGCGCCTGGGGCCACATCAACGTCGACCAGATCGAGTTCTCCGACAGCGTCGGGGCATCGCTGGCGGTGCTCGAGGAGATGCTTCCGGCCCGCTTCAGCGACGTGCGCCCGCGGCAGCCGGCCCAGCAAGGCGATCCCAACACATTGGAACTTGTGGGGCTGGAACTTCGCCCCGACGCGAAGCAGTCGAAACTGAACAACGGCCTGCGCATCGTCAGCCGGCCGCTGGGCAAGGGGCAGGTCGTCGTGGCCTGCGGGCCGGTGCTCGATCCGGCCAACGCCGGCATCTCCTCCGCGCGCCAGCGGGCCTATGCCGTATTGTGCGAGCTGGCCGGCGCCAAGTACACGCCCGCCGAAGGCCCGCATCCCAAGGCGCCGGGCTTCGGCACGCTGGCGCTGGCCGCGCTGGCGAAGGACGTCACGCTCCAGCCCGCGCTCGACGACTGGAAGGAGGCATGGGATGCGTTTTCGGGGACAGGCAAATTCGCCCCGGCCGACCAGGCCAAAGCCAGCGCGCCGACGCCGCCGGGACGGACGATCAACGGGGCCGTCGCGGCCGGCGTCACCGTCGCCGCCGGGCAGACCGTCGAGGTGCCGTTCCTGCTGGCGTGGCACTACCCCAACAAATACCACGGGGCGACCTGGATGGGCTGCCACTACGCCACGCTCTGGGCCGATGCGGCCGCGGCGATGAGCGAAGCCGCGACGGGTCTGGCCGGGCTTCGTGCCAAGACCGAACTGTTCCGCAAGACCCTGTACGACAGCACGCTGCCTTACTGGCTGCTGGACTGCCTGACCTCGCAGGCGGCCACCATCCGCCACATCGGCGTGGTCTTCCGCATCGCCAACGGCGACGTCTACGGCTGGGAGGGCTCCAACGGCTGCTGCGACCCGACCTGCACGCACGTCTGGGGCTACGAACAGACACTTTCCAGGCTGTTCCCCGACCTGGAACGGGACATGCGCCGGATCGACTTCAAGCACCAGCAGCGCGCGGACGGCGGCGTGAACAACCGCACCGCCGTGCCTTCGCCCGCGCGGCCGACCGGCGAGCAGCCCTTCGCCGACGGCCACGCCAGTTGCATCCTCAAGGCCTACCGCGAGGCGCTGAACTCGCCGGACGACGGCTTCCTCAAAGAGTACTGGCCGCACATCAGGCGCGCCGTGGAGTACCTGATCGCGCGTGACGCCAAGACCTCCGGCGGCCAGCCGGCGGGGATTCTCCAGGACGACCAGTGGAACACCTACGACGAGGCGCTGCACGGCGTCACCACGTTCATCAGCGGCTACTATCTGGCAGCGCTGCGCGCCGGCGAGGAATGGGCCCGCCGCATGAACGACACCGCCACCGCCGACCGTTTCCACGCCGTGTTCCTCAAGGGCCAGGAGAACCTGCTCAAGCTCTGCTGGAACGGCGAGTACTTCGAGCAGAAGCTGGATGACTATCTCAAGCGCCCCGGCGAGGTTGGCCCCGGCTGCATGGCCGACCAGCTCATCGGGCAGTGGTGGGCGCACCAGCTTGGGCTGGGCTACCTGCTGCCGGTGGAGCGCGTGCAGACGTCGCTGCGGTCGATCTTCAAGTACAACTGGATGCCCGATCTGACCGGCTGGAAACACATCCCGCGGGCGTTCGCCGGAGACCGCGACAAGGGCCTCATCATCTGCACCTGGCCCAAGGGCGGCCGGCCCGGCCACGTCATGCTCTATTCCGACGAGGTCTGGACCGGCATCGAGTACCAGGTGGCGGCGCACATGATCTACGAGGGCCTGATCGAGGAGGCCTTCGCGATCGTCAAGGGCGCCCGCGACCGCTACGACGGCATCCGCCGCCCGCCCATCGGGCGCAACCCGTGGAACGAAATCGAATGCGGCGGGCACTACGCGCGGGCCATGTCGTCGTGGTCGCTGCTGCTGGCGGCCTCGGGCTATGAGTACGACGGCCCGGCAAGGTCGCTGCGCTTCACGCCCCGCGTCACGCCAAGCGCCTTCAAGAGCTTCTTCTGCGGACCGGAAGGCTGGGGCAGTCTGCGGCAGACGCGCGAGGGCAAAACCCAGCGCAACGAGATCGCCGTCGTCGATGGCCAGTTTGTCGTGACGCAGTTGCGCCTGCTGCCGCAGGTTCAGCCCGGCAAGGTCGGCGTGACGCTCGGCGGCGCGGCGGTGGCCGCGAGTTCCAAGGCCGCGGGTGATGAGGTGCTGGTCACCTTGACCACACCCGTGGTCATCAAGGCCGGCCAGACGCTGGCGATCGCGATGGAATAAGGCTCTCGGAGCACAGGCGTCTCGCCTGTGTCTGCACCGAGCGTATACCGGCGTGGTCAGGCAGAAGGCGGCGAATCGACGGTCAGAGTGAGCGTTCGACGCAAAAGGAGCAACGCAATGGGTGAAGCCACTCCGTCAAATTCGAGAGACGATCCCGCGGATACCGCGCAGTTCTTCGAATCTCTGGGTTCGGACAGCGACGCCCGAGCCAAGGCGGTTCTCCCGACAGTTGCTTCGGAGGATGCCTCCCATCTGCTTGGTGACCCTGGGCTGCCTCCCAGGTCGGACACCGAATCCGACGACCGCGAATACACTCCGTCAGAGTCAATCGAATGGGTTATCACCGCCACGTTCAGCGGCTCGCCTCGCCTGAACCCGCACAAGGTCTCCGCCTCCTTTGGCAGTGAGTGGCGCCGCGAATTTGGTGGATTCATCGCCTACGGCCGCGACGCCGAATCGGGAAGATGGACCTTCCTGATTTCCGCAGACGGGCCCGAGGCCGTGACCGAACTGAAACTAGGTTGGGGCTATGTGCCGTCGGATACAGACGCAACGATGGATGATGTTGCGATGTTCCAGCGACGGCTTCTCGCAGTATCGCGTGTACTCGCGGCCTTCGGCGATTGTCGCACCGCGTGCAGCCTGCCTCCGGAAGAAGCGGTGCGCCGCGCCGGCGTGCTGGGCAAGCTGAAACGGGAGTTCGACCGGCAGGCGGTCTTGATTCTCTCCGCCCCGTCGGGCAGGCGGTTTGCGGGACGAGACGTGTGGAACGTCATGCTCTGCCTCGGACTGAGATGGGGCGACATGGACTGCTTTCATTGGGAGAATCGCTCTGACGATGGCGACGATCACCTGTTCAGCGTTGAAACCTCAACGCACCCTGGGTATTTTCTGCCGGAACGTATCGCAGCGGGCGCGGTCAACGTTGAGGATCTCGTTTTTGGCTTCTCCATTCCGCGATGCGCGTGTCCGTGCCGGGTGTTTGACGCCATGGCAAGGGCGGTTGAGTACTGCCGCCAGCGGCTCGGCGGCACAATCCTCGACGAATCGGGCGAGCCAGCCGATATCGCGTCGACCAGAGCGCAGATTGAGACGCTTGAGCACCAACTGAACGCGCACGGCATACCGCCCGGCTCGTACGACGCGATGATACTCTTCTGATGGTTCAGCGTACCAGCCACGCGTGATGTGATGTGCTCACGGCGCCACGTCCACGCAGAGCAGGCTCTTGGCGTCGCGCAGGTACAGAACTCCGTCGGCATAGGCCGGCGAACACCATGTCGCGCCGCACGCCTGCACCCGCCCGGCCGGCTCAAACCCGGCGGGACTGGCGGCAAACAGGATCAGCTCGCCGGCATCGGTGAGCATCAGGATTTTCCCGCCCATCACCATGAACGTGGCAAAGGCCCGGTCGCCGCCGGCGCCGAGCAGGCCGGTCTGCGACCACGCGACCTTGCCCGTCCGCGCTTCCACGCAATAGACGTTCTTCCGGAGGCCCACGCCGTAAACATGGCCGCCCACAGCCACGGGAGAGGCAAAGTTGGCTGCCAGTTCCCTGCTGGTCCACGCCGGTTCGGCTTTGAAGTTCCCCCCGTCCCTGCTGATCTTCACGGCCGTCAGGCCCAACTGATACGATCCGACGATGACCAGGTTATCCACCACCACGGGCGTAGTCACATGCCGGCCCAGGCGCGTGTTGAGCGGCACGCGCCACAGCAGGGTTCCGTCGCCCGCATCCACGCCGATCAGACCCAGCGCGGTGAACGAAATCACCTGCCGGACCCCGCCCAGGGTCGCGATCACCGGCGCGGCGTTGCCGGCCGTGTCGTTCTGCGATTTCCAGACCACCTCGCCGCCGGCTTTGTTGAAGCACACCAGGCCGGCCCCTTTCAGGCCGCCGGCCTGGGCGATCAGGTGGTCGCCATCCACCACGGGCGAGCCGGTATTGCCGTGCCGCGTGGCCCCCGCGGCCGGGCCGGTTTCTCCCATGAAGATGGCCCCGAAGTCCTGCACGTAGTTTTTGCGCCACAGCAGCTTGCCTTCGGCGGCGCTGAGGCACTGCAACTCGCCCCGGCAGGATTGTGCGAAGACGAGCGGGCCATCGACCACGGGCGTGCAGCGCGGCCCCTGGCCCCAGTCGTCCTTGAAGACGCTGTCCAGCGGCGACTGCCACACTTCCTTGCCGGTGGCCGCCTCCACCGCGTGCATCACTTCCTTGCCGCCCTGCAGGTCGCTGTAGAACACCCTGGCCGCGGATGTTCCCCCGGCCACCACGGGAGAGGAGTAGCCTTCGCCGATGGGAATCCGCCAGCGCGGCTTGATTTCGGCGGGCAGGGTGGCCGGCACCTTCTCGCCGGCCGGCACGTGCCCGTCACGGTTGGGCCCGCGCCACTGCGCCCAGTCCGCCGCCTGGCCCCATCCGGCCCAGCCGATCAGGGCCAGCGCCGCCACCGCCCATACACCAACGGATTCACTGATGCGAAGCTTGTTCATTCGTCCTTACCTCTTGCCAACCGGGGAAACAGCTCCATTGACACTGACACGGCGTCGACCGCCGACGCCTGACTTCCGCGATGTCTCGCCCGGTTTCACCGTAGCGGCCGGACGGTGATCTGGTCGAAGCTCGCCTCGCCCTTGTCCACAAACAGGATCAGCCGGTCGCCGCGCAAGTCGGGGACCCAGTCCACGAGCGTGCGCTGCTGATTGATGCAGAGGTCGAGGATATTGTCCTTGAGAATGATGTCGAGCTGCAGCGGCCGATCGAGGCCGTCCACCGACGCAAGCGACTTGCCGCCGGTGATGCCTGCCTTGCGCTGCGCCGGGGTGAAGCGGATCTCGTGGGTTTCGACTTTCTCGGCGCTGGCCCGCAGGCGCAGGCCGAAACTGGCGGCTTTGGCGTCGATGCGGAGCTGCACGCGGGCGTTCCTGGGCAGGCCGCCGAGCATGGCCAGGGCGGTGTCTTCGGCCGAGCGGAGGCGGACCTGGCGGACGTCGCCGGTGGAGCCCTGGGTCAGCGCCTTTAACTCGAGCGCGGCCGGTTCGCCCGTGGCGGGGATCATCTCGGGGACGAACTTGCTGCCGAGCGTGCCATCGTCGTTCTGCACCAGTTCGCGGAAGACGGCCCAGCCGGCGTAGCCAAAGGGCCAGATGCTGGCGGTGCCGATGCGGCGGTTGCCGGTGAAGGCGGCCGTCTTCAGCACGCGGGCGGCGCCGCCGTCGATGACATCAATCGTGGGCTTCTCCCACGGGCCGAGCGGCTGTTTGGCGATGCGGTAGTGGGCGACCTGGCCGAAGCTGAAGATGAGGTAGTACCGGCCGTTCCACTGGAAATAATCGGGACACTCAGGCACTTCCCTGCCCTCGATGAGGAACGGGGCGGCTTCGGTCCATGTCTTCAGATCTTTCGAGGTGTACTGCGCCAGGCAACCGCGGTTGCCCTCTTTGAGCATGGTGGCGACGAGCATATGGAACAGGCCGGTCTGTTCGTCGCGGAAGACGTGGGGATCGCGGAAGCCGTTGGTGTATTTGGCATCCGCGACGAAGAGCGGATTGGGTTCGACTTTGGTGAAGTGAATGCCATCGCTGCCGGTGGCGACGCTCATCTGCTCGCCTTTGCCGATGACGCGCGTGGCGTAGAAGGCGTACCAGGTGCCGTCGTGGAAGAACATCGAGCCGGTGCAGATGGAGCCTTCCTCTTCGCGGGTGATGGGCACGGCCAGGGGATGCTCGGTCCAGTGGATCAGGTCGGATGAGCTGGCGTGGGCCCACTGGTGGGCGCCCTTGCCGCCCTTGGCCGAGTGGTGGCCGCGATCGAGGAGGTAGTAGAAGTGGAAGGTGCCGTCGTGGAAGAAGGGAAGCGTGTCGCCGACGTTGAACTGGTTGTGCGGGCGGAAATACTGCATGGAGGGCAGGGCACCGACGTACTGGAGTTTCTTGGCGGCGATGGCGGCAGGGCCGCCGCTGAGGGTTTGGATCTCGTCATCCGAGAGCGAGCGGGACCAGAGGGCGACGTGGTCGACGAGCCCGCGCCAGCCGGATTTCACCGCGCCGTTGATGGATTCAGCGCCGATGAGGCAGGGTTCGGTGTTGCCCTGGCGCAGCGGGCCCATGGGGAAGCCCTCGTCCATCCACACGCCATCGACGAACAGTTGGAGCTTGGCGCCGTCGTAGCGGCAGATGATGTCGTGCCAGTCCTTCTCGCCGATCATGGAAAGCGCGACGGATACCTGGGTCATGCCTCTGGTGCGGTCGGTTCCGAGTTCGAAGCCGATGACCTTGCCGGCGCCGAAGTCGTGGGAGAAGAGGTTGTAGACGAGCTTGTCGTGGCCGCCGTGCTTGGAAAACAACGGCGCCATCCAATTGCCGCTGGGATCGCGGAGGCGGACGCAGAGCGTGAAAGCGCTGCCGGCAAGGTTGAGCTTGCCCTTGTCGCCCTGAGCGGCGTCGAGGTAGCCGCCATCGAGTTGTGCGACGAACCCGTCGCCGCCGCGGTCGAGGGAAGCCTGGCGATCCGGGCCGGTGAGTTCGATGCCGAGTTTCACGTTGCCGCGCGGGGTCAGTTCGGCGGTGGGGCTGATGGAGTCCTTGGCATTGGCCATGTGCCAAACGGCGGCGGCATCGGCGAAGGGAGACTTGGCGTTGGCGGCGGAGGCGATGCGGGGGGCGAGGAAAATGGAGATGGCGAGGAGCCCAAGCGCGGCTCCGCTGTAACCAAAGAAGATTAAACACGAAGACACGAAGGCACGAAGCGGTGTATGGCATTCGGAACCGAACTGCACGGATCGTGGCTCTTGAGTTTCTTTTGACCAGAGATGTGGTTTTCGAGAGCCGCCGTCTTCGGATGGAACCGAGGCCGCTTCGTGTCGTGGTGAAGAATGATTTGTTGGATGCGACGATTCTGCTGGATTGTGGTACAGGGCGGTTGCCGCGGGCTTGTTAGGGCTAACAGCGGGTCGCGAAGGATGAAAAAAGTCTATTTGGGCGATGGTGTTGGCGGATGAATATGGCATAAGTGTTTCCTTGGATGTAACTTACGTTCTTCAGGGCTTAGGGATGGGGTGGGAAAAAGCGCCCCCAAACCAGCCCTGAATCGACCCCAAATCGACCCCCAAACGACCCCAAATCGTCCCCCAAACGACCCCGAATCGACCCTCGAACGACCCTGAATCGACCGCCGGTGTTTGGTGCAGTCTTGGGGCGAGCACGCAAGGAGGATTGGACGAGGCGGGGGCACGGTTTGCGGTTGTGAGTGGGAGGTTGAGGCAGATGTGTGCCATGTGGGCATCGTACGCCTTGCGTTAGGTTATGTCAAGAGGTGATTTACGGTTTTTGTACGGGGTGGGGAGATGTGCGGGAGAGGAGACTTTCGAGGCGTGATGCTTGCTTGGCGCGATGCTGGTTCGGCTGGCAACAAGACCGCTTGCCTGCGCCTCTTCCGGCGTGGGTGCTTCGCCATTCGTCTGGAAGTGCGCCGCGAACCGGGCGAGTGTGGTCTCGCTGGTGCCGGTACGATCGGAACCTGGCAACGCGAAGGCAGAAGAGTGACCTTGAGCATCGGGCAGGAATCGGCGGTCTTCGAAGTAGTTCGCGATGCGCCCACCGAGATGCTGCGGGAATCCGTCGGGTTTCCGAGTTGGGAAAGCAGTCATGACCATTCGCTTGCGAGTATTGATCTTGTTGCGACATAGGGCGCGGTGCCTGACACCGACCTCAAGTTTACAACCGCCAACATGACCGGGGAACGGAAAATGCCCTCTCCCCGGCCCTCTCCCGGAAGGAGAGGGAGTCAAGACATGCGGCCGGCTCGGCGAGCCGGCCCTACCACGCTATTCCGGAATAGGAGGTTGATGCCGCGGCGTACCGCGGCACACGGGCTGGAAGCCCGTGCCACCGGGGATCGGGGAACATCATGCAGCACGAGCGGAAAGGCTTGTCAGGGTTGCTTCGGGGCGGGCGGGGGTGGTTTGAGTAGTTCGCCGACTTCGGCGGCGGACAGGGCTTTGCGGTGGATGCGGACGTCGCTGATTTGGCCGCGGAAATAGCGGCCGCTGTGGTAGCCTTGGCCGAGTTTGAAATTCTGGTTGGGGTTGGCGGCGACGGGGCCTTGGCCGGGGCCGCGGATCTTTTCGACACCGTCGATGTAGAGGACGGAGTCCTTGCCGTCGCAGACGATGGCGAGGTGTTGCCACTGGTCGGCCTTCAGTTGGGCGTGGCCGGTGCCTTGCCACTTCTTGCCGTCGCCGTAGCCGAAACCGAACTTGTTTGTCTGGGTCCCATCCTGCTGGAGGCTGATGCCGACGAAGGGTTCGCCGTGATTGCCGAAGATGTCGGCGTGCTCCACCTGGGTGGCGGCGGGTCTCACCCAGAGGGTGATGGAGAAGGGCATGGCCAGGTCGGGAAGGTTGGAGGCGGTTTCGACGAAGTCGCCGTCGCCGGAGAAACTGAGGACGGTGCCGCGCTCGGTCTGGACCCACTTGGGCGATTTGCGATCGCCGCGGAGCAGGCCCGGATTGCCGTTGCCGGAGGCGTCGGCCGCGGTGTCGCCGGCGCCGTCGTCGAGGCGCCACCAGCCGAAGAGGCCGCTGTAGCGGAAAGTGCGGGCGGCGTTGTCGACGATGGTGTGCGGGGTGCGGGCGATGTCGCGGATGTTGCGGACGGTGAGCGCGTAGGTGACGGTGTCGGAGAGCGGCGAGGTGGTGAGGGTGACGGTGGTGCGATCGCGGGCGAGCGAGGCGGAGATGATCTTTACCGAGGGATCGATGGTGTAGTTGGCGGCGGTTTCGGCGGCGGCGCGGTCGAGGGGTTTGTTGAAGGTGACGACGACGCGCTCGGAGTTGCCGGAAGCGACGGCGGCGATCGCGGGGAGCGTGGTGTCGGGCGGGGAAACGACGATGGAGAGGCGGGCGGTGTCGGTCTGGCCGCGGGCGTCCGTGACCGTGAGTCGGACGGCGTAGGTTCCGGGCTTGTCGTAGGTGTGGGCGAGGGCGACGGTGGTGGCGCTGGCGCCGTCGCCGAAGTCCCATTTGTAGCCGGCGATTGCGCCGCCGGGAGCGGCCGAGGCGCGGGCGGAGAAGGTGAGTTCCTGGAGGACTTCGCACGTCGCGGCGGAAGTGACGCCAGTGCCGTCGCTGGCGGGGGTCGGGTGCTGCGTGGACTGCGCTCCGCCGACGGGGGCGTCGGCGGCACTGCAGGCGATCGCGGCCGCGGGGCCGTAGACACGTTTGTAGGTGAGCAGCGCCGCCTGGGCGCGCCCGGGCAGTTTCACGGGCAGGCCGGTGGCCATGAGCGCGGAGCCGGCGAAGCGGGTGGTGGAGTCGGAATCGAGATCGCGGATCTCGTAGACGGAGTCGGTGCGGAGGGCGCAGAGCTTGAGGGTGATAGACTCTTCAAGGCTGCGGCTGTGGCGGAATGCCTGGATCATGCCATCGCCGGTCTCGGGGCGTTGGAACTGCCAGCCGATCCAGGCGGATTCGGCGAGGGTGTAGGGCGTGAGCGGGTAGTAGTCGCCGTAGAAGAAGTCGGCGACGGTCTTCCAGTCGTCGTAGCGGCGGCGGAGTTTGGGCCAGTCCACCTTGTCGGCCGGGCCGGTGAAACCGATACCGAGCGCGGGCGTGAGGTGGCTGCGGAAGGCGTAGACATTGTCGTAGAACACGCCGGTGCCGTAGTAGGGCACCCAGGAGGAGAGGCCGTAGGTGTGGCCCTGGTTGCCGGTCATCATGTCCATGGAGTTGGGGTTCTGCGGGGCCTGGAAGTCGCTGCGCAAAAGGGGAACGGAACGGCGGAGGGTTTCCAGGTCGTTGCGCCGGCCGCCCGATGCGCAACTGTCGATGAGCATGCCGGGGTGGCGTTTGAGCAGTTCATCCCAATAGGCGAGGTATCCCTCGACGTAGCGGATTTCGGTGATGCCGCGGCGATCGGGGGCGTCGTTGGCCCGCCAGAATCCGAGCGGGTCGATGTTGAAATCCTGGCGGTAGAGGTCGATGCCCTGCTGGTTGAGGAAGTTGTCGATGTGGGTGGTGAGCCAGTTGCGCGCTTCCGGGTTGCCAAGGTTTAGCAGTCTGTTGCCATCTTTGCCGAGCAGCCACTCGGGATGCTTTTCGTAGAGCCAGGTGCCGGGGTGGACGCGCTCGGGCTCGAACCAGAGGACGAGTTTCATGTCGTTGGCGTGGGCATGATCGGAGACGGCGCGGATGCCGCGCGGGAAGCGATTGGGGTCGGGCTCCCAGGTGCCGGTTTCCGGCCAGTCGCGGCAGGGATACCAGCCGGCATCCATCCACCAGTAGTCGAGTTTCACGCCGCCTTTGAGATAGGCGTCGATGTAGCCGATTTCGCCGGCCTCATTCTGATGCAGCCCCATGCAGGAGGATGTGAACGGCGGCGGGAGTTTGCCGGCCGGGCGGGGAAGGTTGTGGGCGATCATCCAGCGGCGCCAGATGTTCTGCGAGCGGACGCGGTCGCCTTTCCAGAATTGCAGAGCGACCAGCGGCGTGCGGATTTGCTCGCCGGGGAGGAGTTTGAGGCTGGTGAGTTCCTGGCCGGCGGAGAGGCGCAGGGAGGAGGCGTCGTCACGAGCGAAGGTGGCGGACCATTGGCCGGGCCAGCCGACGACGGCGATGAGGCCGCCGTCGTCGAAGGCGAGGTTGAAGAAGGGATAAGCGCCGTTGGTCGGCCGGCCGCCGTCCGGGGCAAATGTGCGACTGGACCGGGGATCGAGGCGGGTCTCGTGCGGCTCATAGCTGTGGGCCGAGCAGTTGTCGCCGGTGTGGTGATGCAGGGTGAATTCGCCGGCCGGCGTGCGGATGAGGCGGATGTCCAGCGCGCGAATGTCGGAGATGATCGCGGAGTCCTTCGTTCCCGTGTTCTGGAAGTAGAGCGTCCATTCGACGGTGGGGAAGTCGAGGTATTCGACGGCGCGGCAGCGGACGACCAGGCCGGAGGCGGCGTCGGTCCAGGTGAGGGAATGCTCGATGCGCTGGGGGTCGAGTTGGAGTTGGGTGGCCTTCTTCTGCCATGTGCGCAGGAGTGTGTCGGCAGGTTGGCCGGCGAAGGTGAAGGAGAAGAAGGCGGGGCCGGCGTCCTGCGGGGCACACAGGTGCTGTTTGACCCAGTCGGATTTCTGCGCCAGTTCGGCGGGCGTGGGAGTTTGGCCGAAAGCGGCGGACGACAGGCCGGCCCACAAGAGTGAGATGCAGGCAATGAGATGCCATTGACGACGATTCATCGCGGACCTCCTGTTGAGCTGGGGAGTATACCAGTTCGGAGTTCGGAGTACCGGCTTCAGCCGGGGGTTCACGACCGTCGTTGCAGGCGATGCCGGACTTCTTTGCCGCGGAGCGGCAGCGGTCAATAGCCAGCGGCGTAAGCCGCTGGGAAGATGTGGAGCACGAACGAAAGCCCCGAATGGGGCGACGGTAGTTTTCGTCGCCACGCACCTTTGCCCCAACCACTGTCGCCGCTTCGCGGCTGCCGATCACCTCGGATGTCTGCGCCCAGGGGCTTGCGCCCCTGGCTATTGACCTGCGCCGCTCCGCGGCGAATGCCCGGCGGGTCATCTGCAACAACGGTCGTGGACCCTTCAGCCGGTCTGAGAGAGGAAAAGACCGGCTGAAGCCGGTACTCCGAACTACGAACAGTCACTTGAACTACAAGCGACCTCCGAGGACGATACACACCGGTCGTGCCCGTCTGGTCATCTTTGTGAAAGGAGACTCCTCATGCAATTCGTCCGACACGTCGCCATCGTCATCGCCGCGGTCCTCTGTTGCGTTACCGCGAGAGCGCAGAATCCCGCCCCGCCCGCGTTCAACGGCTTGGACACAAACATGGGGAACCTCTACCGCCTCTCCAACGCCGAGACGCGGTCGATCAGCCCGGAGAATCCGACGGGTGAGAAGGGCAAGGCCGGCATGGCCACCGAGGGCACGGGCAAGGGGGCGTCGCGGGAACTGGGACAGGGGTGGAAGGTGTCGCCGTCGGTGCGGATCAAGGCGGGGACGACGTACACGATGGCCGACATCACGGGATCGGGCGCGATCCAGCAGATCTGGATGACCCCGGCGCCGCTGAACAAGACGCAGTTGTACATTCTCCGCTTCTATTGGGACGGGGAGACCGAGCCTTCGGTCGAGGTGCCGATGTCTCACTTCTTCGCCTGCGGCTGGGGCGCTTATGCTCAGATCAACTCGCTGCCCGTCTGTGTCAATCCCGGCAGCGCGTTCAATTGCTACTGGAACATGCCCTTCCACAAGAAGGCCCGCATCACCATGGAGAACCTCGACGACAAGGACATGACCCTCTACTTCCAGGTCAACTACACCCTGACCGACGTCCCGGCCGATGCGGCCATGTTCCACGCCCAGTTCCGCCGCGTGGGCAAACTCCCCGTCAAGACCGACTACACCATCCTCGACGGCGTCAAAGGCCGCGGCCAGTACGTCGGCACCTACCTGGCCTGGGAAGTCCGCAGCCCCGGCTGGTGGGGCGAGGGCGAGATCAAGTTCTTCATGGACGGCGACAAGGAATTCCCCACCATCTGCGGCACCGGCACCGAAGACTACTTCTGTGGTTCGTATAACTTCGAGAACCAGCTCACCAAGAAGTACCAGACCTTCAGCACGCCCTACACCGGCCTGGCCCAGGTGCTGCCCCCCGACATCGCCTACAAACCCGGCCAGCGCTTCGGCCTCTACCGCTGGCACATCGCCGACCCGATCCGCTTCAAGGACGATCTCAAGGTAACCATCCAGGCGTTGGGCTGGCAATCCGGTGGCCGCTATCTGCCGCTGGAAGACGATATCGCCTCCGTGGCCTACTGGTATCAGGCCGAGCCGCACGCCAAGTTCCCGGCCCTGCCCGGCAAGGAGCAGTTGATCGTCGGGCCGCTGAAGGTGGAGGTGCCGAAGGCGCCGTGAGGAATTGTGCATGAACGATTCTCAGGCCTGAAAGGCCGTCACCTTCGGTAGCCGTGGCCGTAAGGCCACGGACACCGATGTTGAATTGCTAGAGGCCCGAAGGGCCGGCACAATCGCGACGTTGAATGTGAAGGAGGTAATCCGCGTATGGCCGAACCAGCAATCATCGTCTGCCAAGTCGACACGCCGGAGGGCGTAAAGAACTATGTCACCTGCCTTTCCCATGAGCACGCGTTCGCAAAAGGTCTCGCACCGCAGGCCATCATCGGCGTGCTGTCGCGATCGTTGGAGCCTGGCGAGGCGATAACCCCAGCCCTGTTTGCCCGTAACCGAGTGTTTGTAGACTTCATGCACGAGGTAATTGCCCGTCGCGCCCCAGAACTGCCCGGCTTGATTGCGGAAGCGCGACGGCAAGGCAAGGGCTTGATCTGTGTCATTGACCAACGGACCCGAACCCCGCATGGAGCCGTCCCGCCTGAGGACATCATCGGTGTGTTCGTAGTCAAGAGTGGGCAAGTCGCTTCCGACTCGTACCATCCCAATCCCAACCATGTGATCCTGACGGCCGACGGCTTCTTCCAGTTGGGCAGCGAGTTGCAGCCGTGCCTGTTGGAGGAACTGTCGCGCATTGGCTGAGTAACCGGCAGAAGGAATACTGCCCACCACAACGACACCGCATGGGGCCACACAGGAGAACCGTCCGATGATTCGATCAACAACTTTATCCCGCCCCGGAATCTGCTGGCTTTTCGCCCTGCCCTTCCTTGCGGTCCTCGCGGTCATACCCGCGCGGGCGCAGGACTGGACCGGGCCGTTTACGATCATCCCGGCCAGCGCGCCGGAGATGGCGATGGAGGCCGTCGATGCGGGCGTGGCCGAGGGGACCAAGGTGTCCATCGGCAACCCATCCGGCAAGGACCACCAGAAGTGGATCGTGACGCCGAAGGGCAATGGGTTCTACGCCATCCGACCGGCACACGGCGAGAAGTTCGTGCTGGCCGCGGATGCGGGAGGCAAGGCCGATGGCACGCGCATCGTGCTGCAGAAGGACACCGGCAGCGATTGGCAGTTGTGGGCCATTCGCAAGAATCCGAACGGCTCGTTCAGCCTTACGCCCAAGCATGCGCCGGAGCAGGGCATCGACGATTTCGGCGGCGGAAATAAGGCTGGAACGCGGATCGATCTGTGGACGTACAAGGCGGAGGATGAGCATGTGCAGTGGATGCTCAAGCCGCTGGCCGGGGCGACCTGGCCGGTGGCGGCCGGGGATATCAACGCACCGATTCCGCCCAAGGGGACGATCAAGGAGTTCAAGTTCGAGGAGAGCGCGATCTTCCCCGGCACGCGCCGCAGCGGCACGATCTTCATCCCGGCCCAGTACGACGGGTCCAAACCCGCGTGCGTCTATGTCCGGCAAGACGGATACAACGCACGGGAAAAGGCGATGCTGGAGGCGATGATCGCGGCCGGGGAAATGCCCGTGACCATCGGCGTCTTCATCCGGCCGGGCGATCTGCCAGCACCCATGCCGGGCACGATGGGCCGGCGGAACCGCTGCTTTGAGTATGACGGCGTCGGCGACAACTACGTCCGCTTCCTCGTGGAAGAACTGCTGCCATATGTCGCCAAGACGTTTGATCTGAAACTGTCCGACAGCGGCAACGATCGTTGCATCGCCGGCGGCAGCAGCGGAGGGATTTCCGCGTTCAACGCCGCCTGGGAACGGCCGGATGCGTTCTCGCGCGTCTATGCCAACAGCGGCAGTTTTGTCGCCTTTCGCGGCGGGCATGAATTCCCGACGCTCCTCCGCAAGTTCGAGGCCAAGCCCATCCGCGCCTATCTCACCACCGGCACCCGCGACATGGAGAACTGCGCCGGCGACTGGTATCTGCTCGACCAGGAGATGGACAAGGCGCTGAAATTCTCCGGGTATGACTACGAGTTTCATGCCCTGGACGGCGGGCATGTGGCCGGGTGGAACGAGCATTTTGCGCCCGCCATGCGGTTCATCTGGAAAGGCTGGCCGGAGCCCGTGAAGGCCGGGCCGAGCGCCCCGCGCGTGCGCGATGTCCTCGGGGCCGGCGGCAAATGGGAACTCGCGGCACAAGGATTCCGTGATGCCCGCGGGCCGGCCGCTAACGCCAAGGGCGAAGTCTTCTTCGCCGACCCGCAGACGAATCTCGTTCATCGTATTGGTCTCGATGGCAAGGTCGAGGTGTTCGCTCGGGAGACGGGTGGTGTGACCAGCCTTTCCGTCGGCCCCAAAGGCGACGTATATGCCGTCTCAAATAACGGGCGGATACTATGCTACGACGAGTCGGGGAAGTCTCGCGTCTATGCCGACTTCCGCGAAGGTATCCGGGGCGAACACTTGCTCGCCACGCCCAACGGCGGCCTGTATGTCACGACCACGCAGGAAGAGTTGGGTGAAGACAGCAGGAGCACGATCTGGTTCGTCAAAGACGGACAGAAGACGCGCGTCGACTCCGGCCTGAAACGGGCGACGGGTCTGGCGTATCGTCCCGACCAGTGGCTGCTGTCCGTTGCCGATGGCCGGTCCAAGTGGCTCTACAGTTACCAGATCAAACCCGACGGCACGCTGGCGAACAAGGAGCGGTTCTTCTGGCTGCACGTCCCCGATTGGGAGGATGACGCCGGCGCCGAGTCCGTCTGCTACGCCAAAGAAGGCCAGATGCTGGTGGCCACGCGCTTCGGCATCCAGGTCTGCGCCGACGACGGCCCGACGCAGGTGATCCTGCCGATGCCCGACCGCGGCCGGGTGATCGGCGTGTGCCTTGGCGGCCCGGAGCTGAACACCCTCTACGCGTTCTGCGGCGACAAAGTGTGGAAACGTGTCGTGAAGCTTCACGCCCATCGGCGCGTTCTCGCCGTGGGTCAAAGTCAACGGCACGCCGCTGTGAACGTTCGGAGTACCGGCTTCAGCCGGGCTTTGTGCGCCTTCGGACCGGCTCTGTTCGGAGTTCACGCTTCAGCGTGTCTGGGCCCGCAAATGGGCAGACACGCTCAAGCGAGAACTCCGAACAGGCGTGGCGGGCCACATGCAGTTGCCGTGTGTCAGCGCGGGGGCAATTGCGTTCAGGGGCATCGAAGAACCTGGATGGCCTCGGGTGGACAAGAATGTCCCGACAGGCAAGAATGATCCCGCTGAAAACCCCCGGTCGGCGATCACAGTGGGCCGCCGGACCCCGCGTATTCGCGTGGGAACGCGGTTGGATTCCGCCGACGAGGGCGTCGGCGGCACTTGTTCAGCGGAATCACGAATGTCTGTCCCACCGGCCCCTGGCAGGGACACCACCGAAGTTGTCACGGGCCCCCGGCGCGCGATCGCACCGGATTTTTCTTGACGACAGGGGCAAACGCGAGGTATCTTTCCTATAACCAAGCCGGAGACAAGGTCATGTCTGTTCCGGCCGGGATGAACGAGCACATCGTGCAGCCTGTCGAAGGATGTCATACGAGCAGCGGCAGTGCGGCATTTGTACGCCGATGGTAGATTGTGCGTATGGAATTGCTTGCACCCGCGAAGATCAACCTGCACCTGCGCGTGGGCAGCCCGCGCAGCGATGGTTTCCATCCGCTCCTGTCGTGGATGGTCACCATCGGGCTCTTTGACAGTTTGAGCATCGAACCGTCCGGCGTCCCGGGCATCCGCCTGACGTGCGACGACCCGGGCATCCCCACGGATGCCGGTAATCTGGTCGTCAGGACCGCCGCCGCATTTGCCGACTGGCTGGCCACGAGGAGACCTGGCATGGCCACGCAAGGCATCAACGTGCGGCTGAAGAAGAACATTCCGGCCGGTGCGGGCCTGGGAGGCGGGTCGTCGGATGGAGCCCGAATGTTGTCCGGGCTCGATGCGCTGTGGCGGCTGGGAATGTCGGCCGGCGAACTGGCGGAGTTCGCGGCCCGGTTTGGAAGCGATCTGTCATTCTTTTTCTTCCAGCCCAGCGCCATCTGCCGCGGCCGGGGCGAGATCGTCAGCCCGCTGCCGCGGCCACGAGCCGGTTGGGCGGTGCTGGTGCTTCCGCAACTGCACATGCCGACGCCGGCGGTGTATCGGCGATTTGATGAAATGGGGCTCGGCGCGCCGGAGAACCTGGCGCCCGAGCCCGAGTTGGCAGACTGGGCGTTGCTGACGGCGAGTGAGTTGCTCGGTCTGCTGCGGAACGACCTGGAGCCGGCCGCCTTTTCGATCGAGCCGGCTTTGGGCCAGTTGCGGCAGGAAGCGGAGCGCCGGTTGGCCCGGCCTTTCCGCATGAGCGGCAGCGGCAGCAGCCTGTTCACGTTGTATGACGAAGCTGCTGCCGCTGTCGTTGCGGCCCGGAAGGCCGCGGATGAACTGAGTGTGACGGCGCTGGCCGTGGAAATCGGGCCCCGACTGGACCCGTAACGGCGAGCGGCCAAGAATGTGGGTGATCGGTCATCAGTGGTGAGTGACTGGTCTGGACCCGATGACCGATGACCGATCACTGATCACTGTGTTTTGTTCTGGACGGGGTGACGTTATGCGTCTCACGGAAGTGCGCGTCAAACTGTGCGAGCCGCAGGCCGGACGCCTGAAGGCTTTCTGTTCCCTGACTTTCGATCACTCCTTCGTCATCCGTGACGTGAAGCTGATCGATGGCGGCGATACGCTTTTTCTGGCCATGCCGGCCCGCAAGCTCTGCGATCACTGCGCCCGCTGCGGCGAGAAGAACCACCTGCGGGCGCGATACTGCTCCAACTGCGGCGTGCGCCTCGATGAGAACCGGCACCTGCGCTACCAGAACGCCGCCGCCGGGCAACGGTACAAGCTGCATGCCGACATCGCACATCCGATAAACGCCGACACCCGCCAGGAGATCGAGCGGCAGACCATCGCGGCCTATTGGACCGAAGTGGAAAAAAGTAAACAACCGGGGTATATCCCGCCGAACCTTGACGGAGAGGATCTGGATCTCTATGATCTCGCCTCTTCGTCGCCCGAGCCGCGCATGCGGCTCAAACCGACGGGAACGGCGCATTGAAAACGATGACAGACAAGAATGTCTGTCCTACGTGACAGACAGGAATGTCTGTCCTACTGTTCGATGACAGACTGTTCGATGACAGGCAAGAATGCCTGTCCTACCGGGTTGCACGCTGATGGCACAGAAGCCAATTCATTCTCAGCCGATCGCCATTACGGTGGCCGTGCAGCCCTCCTTCCTCTCTCGACTTACGGTGGTCGTACGGTAGGCCGGCCCCGCTGGCGGCAGCGGGCGGCCCCTTGAGGCCCGCCCCCTGCCGACCGCGACCGGCCCACATCCGAACCGCCCCGCCGTGCCGGGGTTGCTCCGATAACATCATCACCACAGTCGCTCGAATCGAAGAATTTAATTGAACCGTCCCGCGTCGACAGGTATCGTGCGGGACTTTGTTGAAAGAAAGCAGGTCAGCCATGTCATCGCAAACCGCCACCGCAGCCGCCGCCCCGCATCACGCCGCCGGCCAGAAACTCCGCTTCAAGGGCAAATCCGGGGCCCAGATCCTCCACGAGCTGCTCATCGAAAAACACAAGGTCGAAGTCATGTTCGGCTACTCCGGCGGGGCCATCCTCCCGGTTTTCGATCAGCTCTATAAGACCCCGGCCAAGTTCATCCTCAACCGCCACGAGCAGGGCTCCGGCCACTGCGCCGACGGCTACGCCCGCGTCACCGGCAAGCCCGGCATCTGCATCGTGACCTCCGGGCCGGGCGCCACCAACACCGTCACCCCGCTGGCGACGGCCCAGATGGATTCCGTGCCGATCATCGTCTTCTGCGGCCAGGTCGCCACCAAGGCCATCGGCAACGACGCCTTCCAGGAAGCGGACATCACCGGCATCACCCGTCCGTGTACGAAGTGGAACTATCTGATTAAAGACGTGCGCGAGCTGCCGCGCATCGTCAACGAGGCGTTCCTCATCGCCACCTCCGGCCGGCCCGGGTCGGTCCTCATCGACCTGCCCAAGGACGTCACCTCGGCGATTTGCCCCGAGGAAGTCAACGACACGCCGCGGGCGCACCTCATCGAAACCCGCACGCAGTCCATGAGCAATCCCGACCACCAGAAGCAGGCCATCGCGGCCGCCGAGGCCATCAATCGCGCCGAAAAGCCGCTGCTCTACGTGGGCGGCGGCGCCATCATCGCCGGAGCCAGCGAGGCCCTGCGCAAGATTGCCGCCAAGGGCCAGATCCCCGTCACCACCACACTGCTGGGTCTGGGCGCCTTCGACGAGCTCGATCCGCTGTCGATGCACATGCTGGGCATGCACGGCTCGGCCTACGCCAACTACGCCACGCAGGAGTGCGACTGCCTGATCGCCGTGGGCGCGCGCTTCGACGACCGCGTCACCGGCAACCTCGCCACCTTCGCCCCCAAGGCCAGGATCATCCACATCGACATCGACCCATCCTCCATCTCCAAGAACGTCGACGTCGACTATCCCGTGATCGGCGACGCCAAACTGTCGCTGGAACTGATCGCCCCCCACATCGAACATCGCCCGCGCAAGGAGTGGCACGACCAGATCGCCGCGTGGAAGGCCCGCTATCCGTTCAAGTACGCGGACGACGCCGAGCGCGCCAAGCCGCAGTACGTCATCGAGGAAATCAACCGCCAGACCAAAGGTGACGCGATCATCACCACCGGCGTCGGCCAGCACCAGATGTGGGCCGCCCAGTTCTACCGCTGGCGCCGCCCGCGGCAGATGATCACCTCCGGCGGCCTGGGCACGATGGGCTACGGCGTCCCCTCGGCCATGGGCGCGGCTTTGGGCGCGCCGGGCAAGACCGTCATCGACATCGACGGCGACGCGTCGTTCCAGATGACCATGTTCGAGCTGCCGACGATCGCGGAATACGGCATCCCCGTGAAGATCGCCATCCTCAACAACGACTTCCAGGGCATGGTCAAGCAGTGGCAGGATCTGTTCTACGGCCACCGCTATTCCAACACCGCCATGAAGAACCCCAACTTCCAGATGCTGGCCGAGGCCCACGGCATCAAGGGCCTGACCTGCCACGAAAAGAAGGACGTGCCCAAGTTCGTTGACCAGATGCTGAGCCACAGCGGCCCGGTGATCGTCGATTTCCGGGTCGATCCCAACGAGCACGTCTACCCCATGGTCCCGGCCGGCAAGGGCCTGCACGAAATGGAACTCGGGTCGCTGGCGTAGGACGGGCGGAGCCGTGGCCGGAACCGCCGCAGTCGCCCTCGCGGGATTAACTCTCCGGTCTTACATTGAAATCGCCCGCGGCCGGTGCTATAAAACCTGAAGTGTTCGTCACGTCCTCTGGCACACAGGTGTGATAATGAAGAAGCGTCGATCCTCCGGGGCCTTCACGCTCGTCGAGCTGCTGGTGGTCATCGGCATCATCGCGCTGCTCATTGCCATCCTGTTGCCGGTGCTGAAGAAGGCCCGGGAAGCGGCGGTGCGCGTGGCCTGCGCCTCCCAGATGCGCCAACTGAACGCCGCCTGGATCATGTACTCCACTGACAACAAGGGAATACTCCTGTGCCCTGACACCGGCGACACATCGGCGTGGACCAGTTCGGCCGACGGGGAGGCGGGCATCAAGGGCGGCACCCTCTACCCCTACATCAAAGCGGTCAAGGTCTACCGCTGCACCGCCGACGAGTTCCAGGGCCGCCTCATCAGTTATTCGCTGAACCAGTACCTGGGAACGGCGCAGATCGGCGTCTGGTCCGACTACTACGAAATCACCAGGATGGCCAGCATCCGCCAGACCTCGAGCACCATCGTCTTCGTCGAGGAGAACGACCCGCGCGGGTATAACGAGGGCGGCTGGGTCCAGTGGTATCCGCTCACCAACAAACCAGGGGAATGGGTCGATTTCATCGCCAAGTGGCATCAGAACGGTTGCAATTTCTCCTTTGCCGACGGCCACGTTGAATGGAAACGATGGGACGATCCGCGCACGCTCACCATCGCCAACTTCTACGCCAGCACGCCCAACAACCGCGATCTGGACTGGGTGCGGCAGAGGGTCATCACCTGGCCCAACCATTCGCCGTGAGTTGCGTCATTTCTTCGCCGGTGCCTCCGGCGGCGGCAGCGGCTCGCGCGTGCCCTCGAAGATCTCCACCACGATCTTCCGCACTTCGTCGTAGGGAGGTTCCTTCTTGAACATGGCATACGTCGCGTGGCCGCCGGGGTAATAGTGGTCGATGTGGTACATCCGCTCGCCGGGACCGATCTCGTGCTTCTGCCGGGCCAGCAGGGTGATCGCCTCGTAGGAGCCGAGGCTCGCCGTCTCCACGATCTTCTGGCCGGACTTGTCGGTGACCCGGAATGAATAGCGGACCGCGCGCACGCCGCCGGGCTCGAAATATTCGAAGACCGCGACCTTCTTCCCGCCGGCCTCGAACTGGTCGCGGCAGAAGATCAGTTCGCGGGTCTTGCCGGCCGCATACACGGCGAAGACATCCTCGCGGGCCTTGTCGCGCTCGCCCAGCCGGCCCAGCGCCTGCAGGCACTGCACGATCTTGGCCCGCGGCAACAACTCGTCCGGTTTGAGGCCCGCCGCTTTCTCGAAGAACGGCAGCGCCTCCGCCGGTTTGTTGCGGTTCTGCGCGAACTGGCCCAGGTTGTACCATCCGTTGTAATACGCGGCGTCGACCTCCACTGCGCGCCGCAGCCATTGCTCGGCCCCTGGCCCATCGCCGGCCTGAAAACGCAGGTCCGACTGCATGCCCAGCCAGCGCCCGTTCTTCGGCTCGCGCTGCATGAGCCCGGCCAGGACTTTCTCCGCTTCTTCCCATTGTTTGGCGGCCGCCAGGGCACTGACCAGCGACGCGGTATACTCGACCCGTTCCGGCGCCAGCCGGCACGCCTCGCGCAATTCGGCCACCGCCTTGGCCGGCTCATTCGCAGCCAGCAGGATCGTCGCCTTCCAGACGCGATATTCGGCGTTGGCCGGGGCGAGTTCCACCGCCCTCGTGGCGCCGGCCAGGGCGCCCGCGTCATCCTCGCCGAGATAGTAGAGCGCTTTGGAGAGCAGGAACTGATTGGCCGGGTTCGCCGGATCGGCCTTCACCTGGGCCTCAAGCTCGCGCTGCAAGGCCCGCAACCGCGGCGTGGCCTCCGCGTCCTGCCCGCCGTGGATCATCCGCTCGATCTGCGCCATCTGCTCGCCCGGCGTTTCCGCCGCGCCGAGCGCCCGTGCCGCAACGATCACACCGCACGCCACCGCAAACAGAACGGATCGAATCGACATAACGTGATTGTTGCATGGCCAAGCCGCACTTTCAACGACTCCCGACCTAAGGCATGGAAACGCGGGGGACCGCGGGGGGGAAGCGTCCTCCCGCCCGCGCGGTGTTTATTGTGGGCGCTGTCCCGGCCCCGGAGGGGCCGCAGGCCTGTAGCCACGGGTGCAGCGCAGCCCGCCGCAAGGCGGGCGGAGCGGAACCCGTGGCTACAACCCCATCCCCGCTCCCGTGCCCGCCCCCAGATTCGCCGCCACGATCGCCGCGTCGGCCGCGGTGATCACGCCGTCGTAGTCCACATCGCCCTGGAACCACTCCCCGGCCGCCGACATGTTGGCGAACACGTTCAGGTAGTCGGAGGCATCCACCCGGCCGTCGAGATTCACGTCGCCCAGATAGGTGAACTTGATCAGCACCTGGCTGAAATTCGTCCCGTCCGACAGCGTCTCGCCGTCCCATGCGAGCTGGTGAATCTGCTGGTTGTCGACCGCCCCGAGCGCCGCCGGGTGGCCGTCGGGCGTCGCCGCGCTGGTGACGATCGCCGGGCGGGCGCCGGCACTTCCGTTGTACAGATATTGGCGCAGGCGGTCGATCGGCGATGCGCCGGCGTAGTCGAGGACCAGATCGTGGTTGCCCATGTCCAGGATGCCGCTGCCGGACATGTAGAGCGAACCGGTGCGGAGAATCGCCGTCGGGCCCGCGGCCATCCGCAGCATGCCGCCGTCGCCGATGGTGACGCCCCGCAGATGCTGTGATGCCGACGAGGTGACGGTCGCGCCGCTGACGCACAGCCCGATGTTCCGGCCCCCGGCGCCGAGGTCCTGCGGCAGCGCGTAGGTGCCGGCCAGAAACGCCAGCGTGTCGGCGCCGTCGCCAAGCAGTCTCGGGACAAAACCCAGCGGCGTCTGCACGCTCAGCGTGTCGTTGCCGGCCGGGTCGTTGATGGTCAGGCCCGTCAGCAGCGCCGCCGGCGCCGACCAGGTGAGCTGCCCGTTGGCGAGGATGTTCAGCGTCACTCCGTCGGCGGCCAGTTGAACCTGATAGACGTCGTTGCCGAAACCGCCCGGCAGACCCGCATTGAAGTCGGCCACCGCAAGCTGATACTCGCCGACCCCCGCCTGCGGCAGCACGCGCACGCGATAGGTGCCGCTCGCGGCCGCCGTGAAGTTCAGCAGGGCGTTGCGCCCGTCGCCCGCGCTGGAAGAATCGGACGCGATGAGCGTGCCGCCCGCGTCGTATACTTCCACCGCCGGGTCGAGCAGGTTCTGGTATTCGCCCGGCGGCCCGCCCGGAGTCGCCGTTTTCACCTGCACGACGTCGCCGGCCGAGGCCGTGAAACTGTACCAGTCCTCGTCCCCGGCCGCGAGATAGCCCGACGCCGTGCCCGATGCCGCCAGCGGCGTCGCCTGCGCCGGCGTGTTGTTCGGATCCGTCTCAACGCCGCTGTCGCGGCTGATCCACAGCACATAGTCCAGATTCCGGTCCCCCTGCACGCGGAGGTAATATGTTCCTGTCGAGGGCGCCACGAAGTCGCTGATGAGCCCCGAGGCGTTCGCCGCCGCCACGCCGTCGACCATCGGCGTGCCGGTCGAATCCTGAAGTTCCAGTGCGATCGCTCCGGGCTGCGCCGTCGAAACCGCCGCGGACACGTGCTCGCCCGCCAGCAGCGACACCGAGTAGAAATCCGGCACGGGCGCCGGCTGCGGCGGAGGCGTCGCCGCGGAGAGATACACGCTGGCCGTGTACGGGCCGAAGCCCGTGACCGAGTAAACTTCGACGTAGTAGACGCCGTCGGCCGGAACCACGTACGACCAGATGCCGCTGTCGGCGTTGAGATAGTTCGTGAAGCCGTCGTCGGCCGCGATCACCGTGCCGGCCGAGTTCAGGAGACTCACGGCACTGTCGATGGAGCTGGCGCCGATCGCCTTCACGTAGACCGACAGCAGGTCGCCGGCATGCAGTGTGTACGAATAGTAGTCCTGGTCCGTCTGCGACGAGATCAGCCCGCTGGTGGTCGAGACGTACTGCACCGCCCGCCACGCCTGCGAGAGGTCGGTGGCCGTCGCGAACGAGGTGTTCGGCTCGGTCTCCGCCGTCGTGGGGTTGGACGTGCCGGGAGGCGTCGTGACGTTCTCGATGGTCGCGGCCAGATCGTAGGTCCCGGTCCCGCCCGGAGGATAGAACGACCGGGCGAGCACGTAATACGCGTCGGGCGTGGTGACGGCGTAGCGGTAGATGAACGAGTCGCCGCCGGGGCCTTCGTCGCCCGGGCCGTCGTCGTCCGAGACGGCCAGAAGCAGCGGCGCGCCGCCGTTCCAGCGGTAGAGTTCCATGTACGGATCGGCCAGCGTGCCGCGGAACGAAGCCTGCCCGCTCATGGCGAGCGTCAGCAGGTCGCCCACGGCGAGCGGTCCCAGGTTGTAGTAGTCGGTGTCGGTGGGCGTGCTGCTGCTGGCCTTGACGCCGATCTGGTACACGCCGGCCGCCGCCGGCAGGAAGTTGAGGCTGGCATCGTTGGCCAGCGCGGTCGAGTCGTTCGGCTCGACCTCGGCCGGAAGAATCCCGGCCGGGACGTCGGTGCGTCCCCACACGGCCGCCGCCTGTCCGCCCAGCGGCAGCGGCTGAAACGTCCCGTCCAGCGTCTGTGCTGTCGCGCGCGTGTTGTTCGCGGGTCCGCCGGAAAGCTCCGTCTCGATCGTCGCGTTGAGGATGATCTGCAGCGTGTACGGGCCCCAGGTCGACACCAGCCCCGCGATCGTGATCGAATACACGCCGGCGGTGCTGACGGGGATCAGCGTCGCGGTTGCCGTCCCGTTGGCCGGGGCGCTGCCCGACGCCACCAGCGCCGCCGACGGATCGCGCACCTCCAGCGACGGCGACAGCCCGCCCGTGCCCGTCACCTTTATCGAGGCCCTCTGCCCCGGCGCCAGGTCGATCGTGTACACGTCCACGTCGCCCGGCACGTTCACCATCCCGGGCAGCGAACCCGCATGGACGTGCGACCCCAGCGGGGGCGCCGGCGCCAGCGGCGCCGGGAACGGCGCCGTGGTCACGTCCAGCACCAGGCTTCCGTTCCACGCGGCGCAGGGGTTGCCGAACTGGTCCGTCAGGGCGCCGGCCGCCAGCGACATCGACAGGTTGGCCTCCGTCGGCTCCGACACCAGGAACTGCACGATCTGCGGATTGGTCGGCGACAGCGCGGCGCCGAGCACGCTTCCCTGGCTGAGCGCCAGGTCCGACGCCCGCACCGACGCCGGGTCCACGGCCTCGTTCATGGTCAGGTCGATCTCCGTCAGCGGCGGCGGCAGCGTCGATCCGCTGGCCGGAGTTGACGCCGTCACCTGCATCACCAACGCGTCGTAGCGGAATGTTGTCGCCAGGGCCTGCACGACGGCGGCATCGCCCTGGCGCTCCACCGCCCCGGCCGCCATCGCCACCGTCTGCAGCCCCTGGTTCACCACCGGGCTGGTGTTGAAGTGGAACACCGCCGTCCGCGAGTCCGGCGACGAGACCGAATCCGCGGGGATCCCGTTCACCGTGAGATCGCCCGCATCGAGCGTCGCGGCCGCCACGGGATGCGAGAAGTGTACCGTGAAATCCGTCGGCGGGCTGGTCACCACCTGCCCGTTTCCGGGCGTCGCCGACAGCACCTGCATCGGCAGTTGCAGCAGCGTCCCATAGGCATCCAGCCGCTTGCCCGTCACCGTAATGCCCGCCAGCGCCGGCACGGGATCGCCGCCGTTGAGCACGGCATTGCGGATCGTCGCGTAGCCGACGTTCTTGGGACTGATCGCGCTGGCCAGCGCCACCACGCCCGTGACGAACGGCGCGGCAAACGAGGTGCCCGCGGTGAACGCCGGATCGGTGTACGAAGAGAACCGGGCGGTGGAGTAGATGTCCGTCCCGGGAGCGCCCAGGTCGACCGACGCCGGCCCGAAATCCGAACCGCTCCACAGGGCGTCGGTGTTGGTGGTGCCCGCGACCGAAATCATGTTCGGCAGATTGAAGGCCGCCGGATAGAAGGGGTTCAGGTCGAGGTTCTGCCCGTTGTTTCCGGCCGCCGCCACGAAGATCATCCCCGCGTTGCCGAAGTCGACGATCGCCCGCTGCAGCGCCCTGGAGTAGCCGGACCCGCCCCAACTGTTGTTGCTGGCCACGATGTTGACGCCCAGGCGCTTCAGGGTGATGCAGTAGTTCAGCGCGGCGATGGCCCCGGCCGTGTCCCCGTTTCCGGTGGAGTCGATGAACTTCAGCGGAAGGATCTTCACGTTCCAGTTGACGCCCGTCACCCCCACGCCGTTGTTCCCGATCGCGCCGATGATCCCCGCCACCATCGTCCCGTGGCCCTGGTCGTCGGTCGGGTTGTTCGTGTTGTTGACGAAATTCCAGCCGTGGACGTCGTCGATGTAGCCGTCCCCTGGTATCCCCCCCGGAACCGTCCAGATGTTCGCGGCCAGATCCGGATGATCCAGTTGCACGCCCGTATCAATCACCGCCACGACCACATCCGAAGATCCCTGGGTGACGTCCCAGGCGGCCGGCGCGCTGATGTCCGCGCCCGGCGTGCCCGGAGCCTGCGATCCGTATTTCTGCCCGGTGTTCTGCAGGGCGTACTGCTGGAGAAACCCGGGATCGTTCGGAATCGTCCCGGCGATCCGCACCAGGAAGTCCGGTTCGACCGACGCGAATCCCGGAATGTGCCGGCAGGCGGCGAAGATCTTGGCGTACGCCATCGGCTTGGCGGTCTTGACCACGAAATCGGCGCCGCCCAGATAGCGGGCCACCGACACCCCCGCGACGTTCCGCTTGAGCACCTTGCCCACGGCCGCGACCTGCGCAGCGGCATTCCCCTGAAGATTACCGGCCCTGAGAATCCACTGGTTCGTCTTGGTATAGCTTGCCTGCCCTTGCCAGACGATCTTGCTGAACCCCTTCGGAACCGCCGCGTTCACCGTCGCCGAGCCCGAAAGCAGCGTGCGGCCCTCCAATGGCTCCAGAACCTGCGCGCGACCCATCTCCTTTGCCGAACGGCATTTGCGCGCACAGTAAGAGTCCATCGATCTGTCCATCACGCCCTCGGGGAGGAACAACCTTCGCAAGTCTTTACAAAATATCCTCCATGTCCCGCGGAAGTCAACCAGTTTCTCACGGATTCGGGAGGGCCGTGCTTCTGCACGGCCGGAATGGTCGCGTCGCGAAACGGCCGCAGGGGACTGCGGCCCTCCCGGAGAAGGATGCTCACGTCCTCACGTCCGCCATCACTTGACATCGCCCCCTCGATCCATAAGATGCCCGATTCCCCGCGGACGGCCCTCCGGCCTTCGCGTGTGTCCGTCCGTGTTTTTTCGTCTGAAGGATTCGACATGAGCACCTATCTGTCCAAGACGGGCGAAGTCAAGCCCGAATGGCATGTGGTCGACGCCGCCGGCCTGGTTCTGGGCCGGCTCGCCGCCAGGATCGCCCTCGTCCTCCAGGGCAAGCACAAGCCCACCTACACCCCACATGTGGACACCGGCGACTACGTCATTGTCCTCAACGCCGACAAGGTCAGGGTTACCGGCCGCAAGGCCGAAGCCATCACCTACCAGACCTACAGCGAGTACCCCTCCGGCCAGAAGATCTGGACCTACAAGGACATGATCGCCCGCAAGCCGGAGAAGGTCTTCGAAGTCACCGTCCGCCGCATGCTTCCCAAGAGCCGTCTTGGCCGCAAGTTCCTCGCCAAACTCAAGGTCTACCGCGGCGCCGCTCACCCGCATCAGGCCCAGCAGCCCAAGGAACTCAAGTTTTCGTAACCCATCCAACGCCAACGGACCTGAATCAACATGACCACTGAAACCCTTCCCACTGTCGAAACCCCGGCCACCCCGACCAAGAGGACCTTCATCTGGGGCACCGGCCGGCGCAAGAGTTCCGTCTGCCGCGTCCGCATCGCTCCGGGCTCCGGCAAGATCGAAGTCAACGGCCGCACCCTCAACGACTACTTCACCAACGAACGCGACCGCAAGGCCATCTTCGGCCCCCTCGAAGTCACCAACACCGGCGGCAAACTCGACATCTGGGTTAACACCGACGGCGGCGGCCCCACCGGCCAGAGCGGCGCCCTCATCATGGGCCTCGCCCGCGCCCTGGTGAAGTACGACCCGACCACCCTCGACGCCCTCCGCACCGGCGGCTTCCTCACCCGCGACTCGCGCATGAAGGAACGTAAGAAATACGGCCAGCGCGGCGCCCGCCGTCGCTTCCAGTTCTCCAAGCGCTAAACGGCTTCACGCCTGCCAATCCCGATGCCCGCCTGTAGCCGCGACCGCCGATCGCGGTCCCGGCCCTGTAGCCGCGACCGCCGATCGCGGTCCCGGCCCTGTAGCCGCGATCGCCGATCGCGGTCCCGGCCGTGCGGAAGCACGTCCCTCCCGAATCGCCGTCCCGTCCACTCAGAACCCGTCCATGCTCAACTCCGCAGGCCCGAAGGGCCGGCACTGTGTGAGACGACGGAACCGCGGAGTTGTTTATGCACAGATCCTTACCCGAAGCCGCTTTCCTCTCAACATTCAGCATTCAACCCGAATAATCTCTTCAGCGGCGATGTGCGGACGCGAGCAGGCACGGAGCATCAGCATGACCGGATCCGTCAGACCTCTTGGCGAATGGGGCCTTCCCTTGCCCGGCATGTTCCTCTGCGCCGGTCCGTGCAGCGCTGAATCGCTGGAGCAGTTGCGCAGCACGGCCGCCGGCCTGCGGGAGTGTACCCTGAGCCTCTTTCGCGCCGGCATCTGGAAGCCGCGGACGCACCCGGGGAGCTTCGAGGGCCTGGGCACGGCCGCCCTGGCGTGGCTGGTGCAAATCCGCGAGGAATTCGGCTTCCCCGTCGGCGCTGAGGTGGGCACGCCGCCGCACGTGGAGGCCGCACTCGAGCACAAGCTCGACGCCGTCTGGATCGGAGCCCGGACGACATCCGACCCGTTTGCCGTGCAGGGCATCGCCGATGCGCTGCGGGGCGCGGATGTCCCGGTGCTGGTGAAGAACCCCGTCAGCCAGGACCTCGAGGCCTGGATCGGCGCACTCGAGCGCATCTACAACGCCGGCATCCGCCGCCTGGGCGCGATCCATCGCGGCTTCAGCTCGGCCGGCGACACGCGCTATCGCAACCCGCCGCTCTGGCGCATTCCCATCGAGCTCAAACGCCGCCTTCCCGACCTGCCGCTGATCTGCGACCCCAGCCACATGTGCGGCCGGGCCGATCTGGTGCCGCCGACCGCCCAGGAGGCGATGGATCTGCTCTACGACGGGCTGATGGTCGAAACCCATTGCCGCCCGGCCGAGGCCTGGAGCGACGCCGCCCAGCAACTGACGCCGGCGCAGTTTCGCGAGATGATCGCGCAGCTTGTCATCCGCAAGGAGGCCGGCAACGGCTCCTCCTTCGACAATGAGCTGCTTCAGTTGCGGCACACGGTGGACGAGGTTGACGAGAACATCATCGGCCTGCTGGCGAGGCGTATGGAGATCGTGCGGGCCATGGGCGAGCTCAAGCGGCGGCATCATGTCTCGACGCTGCAGCCCGGCCGCTGGCAGGAGATTCTCGACAGCCGCGCCGACGCGGCCGGCAAGAAGGGCCTCAGCGCCGATTTCGTCTCGCAGGTCTATCAGATCATCCACGAGGAGGCGATCCGCCTGCAGGAAGAGCCCCTCTACAAGGAAACCCCGCCCCACCGCCTGTGGCCGGAGGATTAGTTCGGAGTCCCCGTTCGGAGTCCCCGTTCGGAGTCCCGGCTTCAGCCGGTCCGGCAGTTCGCTTCCACCAAGCCCGCCGTTCGCGACGTGCGCGGCCCGTCCGGCCAGCCTCGTGTCACCCGTGGAATGCGTGGCATGGGCATCTTGCCGATGCTCCCGCCGTCAGGCGCTTCGGAGCCGGTCAATCCCGAATCCCGAAACCCGAATGACGAGAGAATGAGCAAGAACGAATGACCAATGCAGACGATCGTGGCACGGGCATCCTGCCCGTGGTGTCGGTACTCCGACACGCTCCGTCCAAGCCCTCGCAGAGGGCGGCACAGATTAGCCCACGGCGCAAGCCGTGGGTGGCCGATTCCGTGGCCGCCTCAGCCAGTCGGGCCGGGCGATGTCGCCGAACCCGGCGACCTTTCGTGGCACGGGCATCCTGCCCGTGGTGTCGATACTCCGACACGCTCCGTCCAAGCCCTCGCAGAGGGCGGCACAGATTAGCCCACGGCGCAAGCCGTGGGTGGCCGATTCCGTAGCCGCATCAAGCCCTG
>JBIOJL010000009.1:0-37029 GCA_044450885.1 Tepidisphaerales bacterium | reverse complement strand
GGCGCCGGCGGTCAGTCCGCCGTTGACGAAGAGCAGGTCGCCGTTGTAGAGGCCGCCGCTGACAGGCGCGCCGAGGTTGAAGGCGAGGGTGGTGTTGCTGTTGGTGGTCAGGCCGCCGTTGAGGGTGAGCGTGCCGAAGGTTCCGGCCGTCAGACCCGCGCCGGGGGCGATGGTGTGCGGGCCAGTGCCGGCGAGCACGGGCCCGGCGATGGAGCCGCCGGCCAGGTTGCCGGCGAGCGTGCCGCCGTTGAGGGTGACCGCGCCGGGGCCGGTGGCGGAGCCGGTCGAGCCATTGGCGGCGACCAGTGTGCCACCGCTGATCGCAGTGCCGCCAAGATAGGTGTTGGCGTTGGTGAGGGTCAAGTGGCCCGTGCCGCTGACGGCCAGGCTGCCGGCCCCGGAGATGGTGCCGGCGAAGGACCCGGCAGGAGGTCCGCCGGCAACGGTGAGGGTGCCGGTGCCGAGGGTGACGAGGCTGCCGGCCGGGCCATTGAGGGCGCCGATCGTCTGGGAACTGTTGTTAAGGTCCATCGTTGCGCCGCTGGCGATGTTGAGCTGGGTCGCGGTGGGCAGCAGACCGCCGGGGGCGCCGGTGGTCATGCTGAAGCCGCTGATGTTCAGAGTGGAGGCGACTCCGCCGCTTCCGCCGCTGAATCCGACCCAGGCGGGGCTGCCACCGACCTGGGTTGCCAGACTGCCGGTGACATAGCTCGTGGTGTAGGTGGCCAACGTAGTCTGGTCGGTCAGTGTTTCGGTGAGAACGTTACTGCCATCGTAGCTCAGTTGGACCTGGATCGGATTCCCGCTCGCCAGGTTGACCGAGCCGGTTGTGGCGAACGGATGAACGGGAGCCGCGCCGTTGACTCCGTATCCGGTGCCCGGCGTGTTGCCGGAGTAGACGTTCAACTCGACGGCCGCGCTGGGGGTGATATTTTGATATCCAAGACCGCCACCATTGATGCCAAGGGCATTGATCGCCTGGTTCTGCAGGATGAACGCCGCGCCGTCGGCGCCGCCGCCGCCGACGTCGGTAAAGGTGAAGGTGGCGGCGAAGGCGGAGGTAACGGGCACCTTCGTATTGAAGAAGGCGCTGGTCGCCTGGCCACCCCCGCCTGTGGTCAGGCTGAGTACGCTGCCGGTAAAGCCGCCGTTACCCGTCGTTGTCCATTGAGCGGTACTGGTGAAGTCGGCGAGAGTCACGATCGTCGCGGGCGAAAGCCTGACGGTTCCGTTGTTGATGTTGGTGGGTCCGGCGTAGGTGCTATTGCCGAGGAGCGACAACGTGCCGGTGCCTTCCTTGTTCATGCCGCCGTTGCCGGCCATGATGACGGAGGAAGTCTGTGCCCCATTGGTCGGGGAGCTGAACGTGAGTCCGGCGTTGGTGGAGTTGATGGTTCCGCCGCCGAGGGCGTTGCCGGTGATGACCGTGTTCAGGGTGGCCGTGTGGTTGAGCGTGGTGCCGCTGGAGATGTTGGTGCCGCCCAGAGTCAGGGCGGACGCGCCGGCGGCATTGTTCGTCAGGGTGGCCGAGCCGGCGCCGGCGACGGTCAGCATATCGATCTGGCTCGGCGCCGGGCCGGTGATGTTGAGCGTGCCGCCGGTGATGCCCGCGCCCAGAGTCGCGTTGGCGGTCTGGATGATCTGAGTGGCGTTCAAAGTGCCGCCGGCGTCGACCTGGACATTGCCCTTCGCGGCGGTGTTGACCTGGGTGACGAACAGGTTGCCGGTGCCGTTGTCGACGGGCTTGACATAGTCAGCGCCGTTGATGGCGCCGATGCCGTTCTTGTAGCCGAAGCCGTAGTTGTTGTTGAAGCCGCTGTTGACGACCGGACCCGCGCCGCCGTTGCCGTTGTTGAAGCGGGCTTCGAATAGGTGCCAGCCACCGCCGAGGCCCGGGAGAGTGATGCCGGGGCCGAAGTTTTGCGAGGGCGTGCCGGTGTTGTTCGTGGTGAATGCGGTGGTCGCGGGGTTGTTGCCGCCACCGCCGGCGTTGTTCAGCACCAGATTGCCGTCGATCCAGACCGCAAAGCGGTCGTCGTAGAGCCCGGCGAAGGAGAAGACGCCGTCGTCATCGTGGACATAGCCGGTGTAAATCCAGAGGTCGTTGTCGAGGTGGCCGGTATACGCGTTCTGGGTGACGATGTTGGTCTGGGCCATCCGCGTACCGAGGGTGACGCCGAAGTTGCCCGGGTTGCCGGGGCGGGCGGCGGTCGCATCAAGCGCGCCGTTGTTGACGTAGCCTTCGAGCAAGCCGGGGACATAAGAGGCCACGCCGCCGGAAATCACGCCGTTGATGGTGGTTGTGCCGCTGGTGGCCCGAATCGTGCCGGCGTTGGGGATGTTGCCGTTATAAATGATTGGCTGAGCGCCGCCGTCGAATTGCAGCGTGCCACCATTGGCCGCGATCGGGCTCGCCGTGGGCGACGGCGCGGCGGCCGCGTTGCCCATGATGCTGATCGGGTTGGTGATGGTCAGCGGGCCGGTGGGCGCGAGGCGAAGGGTGCCGCTGCTGACCACGGTGGTGGCCGCGGTGATGCTGGGGGCGGTGACACTGACCGTGCCGACACCGGCGATCGTGGGCGATCCGCCGAGGACGGGTCCGGCGAGGGTCAGCGGGGTGGCCCCGGCCGCGTAGATGCCGTTGCCGCTGAAACCGCCCGTGGAAGTGATGGTGGCGGCGGCGACAGCGCCGCTGATCATGCCGTTGTTGACGACGCTGCCGGCGGTGACGGTGGTGGAGCCCTGCACGGCGAGCATGCCGGAGATGTTGCCAGGGTTGGGGTTGACGGAGAGCGCGCCGCTGATATTCAGGGTCTTGTTGGTCGCGGTGATATAGGAACCGTTGACCGTGAAGCTCGAGACCGTGGTGTTGGCCGGCAGGTACATGTTCTCATAGCCGGTGGTGGTGTAGGTCGGCTGGATCAACTCACCCACCGGGCCGGCGATGCCCAGACCCGTGGTGAACGTCGCCGGGGAAGCGGCGGTGACGTTGAGCTGGCTCTGGCCGGCCTTGATGAGGGTGCCGGTGCCGAGCAGGTTGCCGAGGCCGATCTGGAAGCCATTGCCGCTGTCGACTGTCAGCGTGTTGGTGCCGTTGACGGTCATGCTGGGGAAGTTGATGGCGATGTTGGCAGTCGGGGTCAGCGAAGTGGTATTGGTGCGGTTGGCATCGAGGTAAGAGTTGGCGTTCAGAGTCAGGGGATTGTTGTAGGTGATGGCTCCGCTGGTCATGTTGGCCATCAGGTTGCCGTCATCGCGGACGGAGAGGCGGCCGCCGTTAAGGACGACGCCGGCGGTGCCAAGGTTGCTGGCCACGGCAGTCTGTCTGGCCGCCAGGGTGGTGCCGGCGGCGGTGGCGTTGTTGTTGTTGGGCAGATTCACCACGATGCCGGTGGCGGTTCCCGTCGCGGCGGCGCTGATGGTGAACGAGGTGCCGTTCACGATCGTCGCGATGGTGGCCCCGGCCGGTATGTTGCCGCTGGGGTCGTTCACGGGACCGCCGACGACGAAGCCCGCGGTGTTGGTCGTCGTGACCGTCGTGCTGGCGGCGGTGGTGCTGACCGTCGGAGTGCTCTGCGGGTTGGACATGGTGATCGTGGTGCCCGCGATCGTCGCAATGGTTGAGCTGGCGGGGATGCCGTTGCCGCTGATGACCTCGCCGACGGACAGGTATTGGGCGGCGGTTGCGGGGATGGTGATCGTGGGGCTGAGCGAGGTCACGGTGACGCCGACGGTGAAGTTCAGGGTCGTGGCCGCCTGGCTGAGCAGGGTGACGTTCGGGCCGACGGTGATGGTGCCGCTGTAGTCGTTGCCGCCGGTGTTGCCGGTGGTCAGCGGGTTGCTGAGGGTGACCGTGCTCACGCCGGCCAGGAGCGTGTCCGGGCCGACGATGTTGATGTTGCCGGAGCCGGTGAGCTTGCTGGCGATGTTCATGGTCATCGAGTTGGCCGAAGTCATGAAGTAATCGCGGGCGGCGAAGGTGACGGTGCCGGGGCCGACGACATTCATGACCGACTGATTGTTAAGCACGAAGCTCGGCAGCCCGGTCGGTTGTCCGAGCAGCACGTTCGCGGCGCCGAAGGTCATGCCGGCTGAGGTCATGCCGAGGGTGCTGCCGGGCATGAGCTTGATCGAGCCGGCGAGGCCCATGTTGGCGTTGGCGTTGGGGTCGACCCCGCCCAGAAGGACGGCGCCGCTCTGGACGGTCGTGTTCGTCGAGTTGCTGCCCAGCGCGCTGTACCGGTCCACGCGGAGGATGCCCTGCTGGACGTTGATCAAGTCAGTCAGCGAGGCGAGCGTGCCGTTGTAGCCGGTCCCGGTAGTGAAGCCGGTTGCCGGATTATTGACGTACTGCTGGCTCGGAGCCGGGGTGAAGGTGAAGGTCTGGTTGGCGGTGTTGCTCTGGGTGGCGTTGACCGAAATCGTGGCGGAACCGGCGGTCCCGATGCCGGGTACGAACGCCGTAACGTATGCACCATTGGGGATCTGGTTGCCGGAGATCGGCATGCCGACGTAGAAGTTTGTGGTGTCGAGGTTCGTGATCTGGTTGCTGGTGTTGGTCTCGGTGCAATTCGGAATCTGGATGCTCTGGTTGAGGTAGAGGATGCCGGTGCCGGTCTTGATGAGGCTGCCGCCGGGGATGGACGCAGGCGCGGAGTCGATCACGGCGTCGACCCTGAGCCCCATGGCGCCCAGGCCGTTGGCGAGGGTCGGACCATTGATGTTCAGCGTTGAGCCCGTGCCCGAGGTGTTGGTGAAGCCGATCCTGCCCAGCCAGGTGTCGAGGTAGGGCGTGACTGCGGGGTTGGTGTTATTCGTGGTGATGGCGACCGGAGCGGTCAGGTTGAGGATCGAGGTCCGTTCCAGGGCGGCGCGGGCCAGGTTCATCGTGGTGCCGTTGTTGCCGCCGGCGTCGGCGAACGTCACCGAGGCCAGGGTTTCGACAACGCCGGGCACGCTGGCCAGATTGAGGCGGGCATTACCGGCGAGGGTGACGTTGGCCGAACTGCTGATCTGGTTGGCGACGGTGGATTCGTTGACGGTGACGATGTTGCCCTGTGGGCCGCCCTGGATGACCAGATTGCCGGGGATGGTAACGAACGTCGTGCCGTTGGCGCCGGGCATGCTGAGGTTGAGCGGGCCGCTGTTCACGTAGGTCGTTCCGGTGTAGCTGTTGCCATTAACCAGGATCCTGAGGTCGCTGCCGCCGGTGGCTCCCACAGGATTGCTGAGGGTGATGACGTTGCCGACTATGCTGGTGATCGTATTGCTGAAGGGCGTGTTGTTGGTGGTGTTCACAACCGGGAAGATCGACGCGGAGCCGTTGCCGACAAACATGCCGGGCGAAAGTCCGGCCACGCTGGTCAGGGTGATGCTGGTGGCGCCAGCGGCGAATGCCGTTGCGGTGTAAAGCGACGCCGGGTTGAGGCTGAGCGTGCTGCCACCTGACTTGACGAGATCCATCGGCGTCGATGGGGTCAGCGGGTTGTTGGTGATCGGGACGTTGATCGAAGTGGTGTTCTGGTTCACCCAGATATCCAGTTCGCCGCTGCCCGACGTGAGGTACTGGCCGGTGGTGTTCACCGCATTCGCCCAGGTCATGTTACCGGAGTCGGTAATCAGGCCGCCGCTGGCGAGGGTCAGGCCGACGTTGGCGTTGAAGGTGTTGGTGACGCCGCCGGTTTCCTTGAAGGCGTTGAGGGTCTTGCTGACGGTCAGGGTGCGGGCGGTATTGTCACTGATGTTGTGGGTGGGGCCGGCAACCACTTGAGGAGACGTGGCGCTGGTGGCCGTCCAGTCGGCGGGGGTGACGACGTTGTTGTCGTAGGTCGCATAGCCGTCGGCGGTGTTGCTGAGGTAGCTGATGCCGGTGCCGGGGCGATAGGTGGCGAAGTTGTTGCCGTTGACGACCATCCAGGCGGGGAGGATGTTGTTGGTCAGGCCGTAGTTGTGCGTGGCGTCCAGAGCCGTACCGTTGATGTTGCCGATGAGGTCGCGGATGGTGGCCCCGGCGTTGCCGGCAGTGCTGCCGATGAAGCCGGTGTTCGCGTTGAAGTTGACCGTGCTGCCGGTGTGACCGAGGTTGGTGAGGTTGGCGATGGTGATGACGCTGGCGCCCGCGCCGCCGGCGTAGCTCTGGAAATCGTTGCGGCCGGCAAGGAGGTTGACGTTGCCGAGAACCTGATTGGAAACCAGGCCGGGGGCGCCCTCGAGGACGAACGTGCTGCCCTTCATGTCCACGTTGACGCCGGAAGGAATACGATTGTCGACATGGTTGAGGTAGCCATCGTACAAGTTCAGAGTGCCGTATGTGAGAGCGACGTTGCTGGTGCCGGCGATCTGGCCCAGGTCGCGGAGCCGCAGTTCGCCGCCGCGAACGGTGGTGGTGCCGGTGATGTTGCTGGCGCCGGTCAGCAGTTGAGTGGAGTTGCCGACCTTGTCGAGGTTGATGTTGCCGGTGAGCTGCCCGGAGAAGCTGGAACCGCTGTTGCCCGAGCCGATGGTGAGCGTGGCCGTGGGCGAGGTCGCAAGATTGCTGATGGTGCCGCCGCCGGTGCCCGCGCCGGGCATCGGGTTGCTGCTGTTGAGTTGGTTGATGTTCTGGCTGTTGCCGTTGAGCTTGAGCTCGCCGCCGTTCATGAAGAGGTTGAGGCCCGAGAAGCCGTTCTGGCCGCGAATGGCCAGGAAGCTGTTGTTGGTGCCGAGGCTGACGGTGCCGTCGTCGATCTCGAGCGTGTTGCGGGTGAAGGAGAGGCCGTTGTCGCCGACGTTGAGCGTGCCGGGGCCGGTCTTGGTCAGGGAGGTGTCGCTGTAGGCCCTGGCGTTGAGGTTGAGGTCGCCCTCGGTGTGGAGGTAGAGACCGACGCCGCCAGTGGATCGCAGCACGGTGTTGGCGCTGCCGTTGATGTTGCCGGTGGTGCCGATCTTGACGAGCAGGCCGCCCTCGCTGAGCTCGAGCTGGGAGGGGATGGCGCTGAGCCCCACCGGGGCGGTCACGTCGATCGTATTGCTGGCGCCGGCGTTGCCGGCCAGGGTCAGCGTCGAGATGCGGGTGTTGCCGGAGATTCGAACCGTCCCGCCGGGGAGCTTGACGTTGATGGGCATGTTCAGGGAGTTGATACTGCCGCTGCCGCCGCCGTTGATAAACGGATCGTACTCGGCGTTGGTCAGCAGGCGCAGGCCGGCGGGGACGGTCATGGTGTTGGTGCCTGCGTTCGTGGCGTTGTTGTTGTTGCCGGCCGCGACGAAGGTGCCGCCGCTGAAGGTCAATTGCTCGGTGTTGGTTGAGGTCACGTTATTGAGGGCGGGCAGGCGCAGGGCGGCTGTAGTACCGGCCGCCGTGGCGGCGGCGTTGAGGATGAAGGAGTTGGCGGTAATGCTGCCGGCCACAATGGACGCACCGGCCGGGATGCCGGTTCCGGTGACGACCATGCCGTCCACCAGGTTTGCCGTGCTGGAGACGCCAGTGACAGTCGTATTAACGACGCCACCGGTGGGAACGGTCCAAGTGCCGGTGAGCGAGCCGGCGGGCGTGGTGATGGTGAACGAGGTGCCGTTGAGGCCTTCAATGATGGATCCGGCTGGAATGCCGGCGCCAGTGACGGTCAAACCATTGGCAAGGATGTTGACCCCGGCGCCAGCGGTGGTGGTGGTAATCGCGTTGCTGCCGGCGGTGACGGTGGCAAAGAAGGTGCTGGTGGGGTTGCCGATGGTGAAGTGGGTGGCGTCGGTAATCGACGTGATGACGGAGTTGGCGGGAATGTTGGCAACGCCGCTGACCGTCATGCCCACGGCCAGGCCGGTGGTGCTGGTCGCCGTCAAGATGTTGCTGCTGGCGGTGGTGCCGACATTGGTGTAGGTCCGCAGGTCCTCAGTCATGAACCCAAGCGTGCCGTCGCCCGGGGCGATTTCGCCGAGGATGTGCGGCCAGGTGGGCGCGGCGGCGGTGCCTATGGCGTTGGTGACGTTGCTGGCGCCCACAGCGAGGCCGTAGGAGGAGCCCTGGCCGAGGTTCGGGGTTTGGACCACGATCAGGCCGTTGGTGTTGGGAGTGGCAGAGGGCGTGTAGACGCCGGCCGTGCTGTAGCTGCCGGGAACGTTGGTGATGCTGGGGGAATGGATGACGTAGGTGGCATCACGCGTGTTGGAGTTATCGAAACGGTCCAGGGAAGCGACCGCGAGAGTGGTCTGCTGCGGCGTCGTCGCGTTCGGCTGAATGTTGATCGTCGTGTAGCCGCCGTTGGTCGTGTAGAAATACGGATTGCTGGCGTTGTTGTTAAAGGTGGCGCCAGTAGCGAAGTTTGGCACATACTCGACAACCGGGCTCGTTTCATTGCCAATTAGCTGCAGGGTTCCGCCGCTCGGCGCGACGAAGAAATTGGAGACGTTATTGAAGCGGGAACCGGCAGGGAGGGTCGCAAACGCGCGAACGCCGCCGGCGGCGTTGCTGTTGTCCAGGGTGAGCGTGCCGCCCTTGAGTGGGCGAGCAGCGCCGAACTTGGTGTTGCCGGCGCCGCTGATGGAAAGCTCGCCCTGGGCGACGATCAAGGGGGCGTTGGAGTCGCTCATGCCCGTGTAGGTCATCTTGCTCGTGCCAAGTTTGACCAACTCGGGGTTCTGGCCGTTGGTGGCTTTGAAGATGACGCTGCTGGTGAAACCGGCGGTGTCGCCATAGCCGACACCCAGAGAGATATTGCTGTTGCCGATGACCGAGCCGACGCCCGTCAATGGACCGATGACTTCGGTGAAGCCACCCTGGTCGGATTGGATCGTGGAGCCGTTGGCCATGGTGCGGACGGTCGTATTGATCGACGATACCGAGTAGTTCGTGACCACGCCCGGCAGGTCGATGGCGGCCGTGTCCGGCCAGACGTTCTGGGCGTTGAAGAACAACTGAGCCCCGTTGAGCACGGTCGCCTTGGCGCCGGGGCCGGCGGTGTTGCTGAATTGCTGGTTGAGTTGGACCGTGCCCAGCTTGGGCATGTTCTCGACCCACTTGAGACTGCCGATGGTGATATTCGCGTTGGCGCTGATTTGGAATGCCTGTTGGACAAAGAGGAAGGTCATGGTGGTCGCGGCCAGGGCGGTGCCGTCGCTGAGGACCACTCCGCCACGCGATTGCCTGAACGTTTGGTCTTGGGAGGAATTGGTGAGCATGCCGCCCGTGCCGATGGTGATGAGCGATGGCACGAACGTGCCCTTGGTGGTGGTGAGGGCGGGGTTTGCGGTGACGGTGGGGCTCTGGTTGAAGCTGGCGATGGTGTATGGATCCATTTGGCTCAGGCTGCGGTCGCCGGTGGGGAGTTCGAGAACCACGCCCTGACCGTTGATGACCTTGTCCAGACCATAAACTGTATAGTTTTGTCCGTTAACACTTGGGTCCGTATCGAGGCGGATGATCGCGCCCGTTTCAAAGACGAACTGGCCGGGAGCGCCCAGGGTCGCGCCGACGGGGATCAGACCAGTGGTGTCGACCGGGCCGCCAAACGGTTGCGTGCCGCGGCCGCCGAACGGGGTGTCGGTATTGACCGAGAGGATCGAGTCGGCCTTCATGTCGAATGAGCCGATCGGAGCGGAGCCGATGCCGATGCCCTGGTTGATGTACAGGCGGCTGCCGGCTTCGAAGACATTACCGCCGGCCACGTTGTTGAGCGGGCTGGGCAGTGTCGCCGAGGGCAGGTTGCGCCGCAGCCCGGAGGGATCGGACGGATCGGGATTCGCGCCGACGGCGGTGTAACCACCCGTATACACGGAGCCGCCGCCCTGGACGTCCAGTTTCGCCTGGTTCGGGGCCACGCCGAGGGAGTTGGTCCAGTTGGCCGTCAGGATGGAGCCGGGAGTGCCGACCAGAGTCAGATTGCTGGGCATGGAGACGCTGTTGCCGTTTGAGTCGAGCGTGACCCGGCCCTTGATGAACGCGTTGATGGGCGTCCCGGCGGCGTTGGTGATGGCGTAGGTGGTGCCGGCGGTTTGGGAGCCGAGCAGAAGCTGCGTGGAGGTTGCGTTGAAGGTCAGGCCCTGGAGATAGAAATCGCTGTTGGCGACGATCGTACCCTGGTCCATCCTCTGGTCGTCGCGGGTGGAACTCATGCCCATCCACGATGTGCCGGTGCCGACGGTGATGACCGAGCCGGCGCCGGCGCCGTTCGGAGCGTAGTAGAGATCGGCATTGGCGCCGATGTTCTGGATCGTCGCGGTTCCGACGCCCTCGGCGCTTCCGATCGGGTTGTGGCGGACGATCGCACCGGGGGCGAGATAGATGGTTCCACCTGTCGTGAGCAGGCTCGGATCGCTGACGCGGGTGAGGCTGTTCAAGCCGTAGCCGGCGCCGGCGGGGTTGAAGTTGCCGCAGATGGTGGTTCCGGCGGCCAGGTTGAAGCGGTCGCCGTTGGTGTTGTACTGGCCGGCGGCATTGTTGCTGCCGTTGTTCAGGCTGATCCAGGCGTTGTCGACGAGCGTGTAGCCCACGGTCGTACCGGGCACGAGAGATGTGCCGGTGGTTGAGCCGACGTTGTCGAGGTTGACGCGGGCGTTCTTGATGAGCACCGGGCCGGAGCCCAGGGTGCCCGAGTTCTTGGCGTTCACAGTGCCGCGGAGCACCCAGGTGCCGCCGCTGTAGGAGTTGGCGACGCTGGTGGCGGGAGCCTGGCTGCCCGAGTAGAGATCCACCGACGATCCGTTGAGGTCCGTGATGAGCGACACGGCTCCGCCGCCGGGATTGTCGATAATCTGCGAGTAGATGGCGAAGGTATTGTTGTTGTTGTGGATGAACAGTTCCTGCGGCGTGGTGGCGCCAACCACACCTGCGGTCAGCCGGCCGCGGCTCCCGATGGTGAGAGTGGTAGCGAAACCGATGTTGCGGTTGTTGTTGCTGTTGTCCGACATGACGTCGCCGCTCTCCACATACAGCGTGTCGGGATTGTTGGCTGTGGTGTTGGCAAAGAAGATATTCCGCGTGGCCCCGCCGGCGAGACGCAGGGCGCCGACCGAGAAGTTCTGTGACGCCAGGCCGGTCGTCAGGCCCAGGGTGACGTCCGCGGTCGCATTGCCGAGGTTGGTGGCGCCGCCGACAAATCCGCCCGCGCCCGGAGCGGTCGTGGTGGCCAGGGTGGTGTAGGCGGTCGTGCCCAGGTTGCCGGGCCTCATGATGCCGCCGGCGGCGAAGAGGCTCGCCTGGGTGCGGCTGACCGCGAAATCGACGCCGTCGATCGTCGCCCACGGCAGGAGCGTATTGTCCGCCGGGGCCGCGCCGTTGATCTGCAGGGGCACAATGCGGCCAAAGTCGCCGCTGGTGCCTATCTGGGTGTTCCCACCGGACGAGTTGAAGACAACCGTGGAGTGGTCGGCGGTGTTGCGGATCAGATTGGTGATCATCAGGTCGGCGCCGCCGCCGTTGCGGGTGGCCGTGAGGTTCGACATGCCCTGCCCGAGGGTCACGGTGCCCACGCGCTCGAGGGTGCCGGTGCCAACGCCGGAGGTGATGTTCTTGGCATTGAGTATCAAACTGCCGCCCTTGAGCAGGATCGGGATGTTGTTGCCGATCTTGTCGCTTTCCGTGGTGAAGCCCAGCGGATCGGAGGGGTTGACCTGCGCATTGAATTGGAATTCGCGCTGGGTGCTGTTGGTGATGTTGTTGTCGACCTGCAAGATGCTGCCCTGGTCGATCTCGATGCCCGCCTGGCCGCGAAGATAGCCCATGGTCAGGATGTTGAGGTAGCTGCTGCTGTTTGGCAGCACGATGGTGCCCTTGAAGCCCGGGTTGGCGCCGGTGCCATCGATCGGAGCGAGGACAGTCAACCGGCCATAGCCGGTCTTGGTGAGGACGGAGGCCGCCGCGGTGGCGGAGTTGGTGGCTGCCGCGCTGGTGAGGCCGTTGGTGCCGGTGATGGCAAGGTTGGTATTGTTGTAGTTGTCGGCGCTGCCGACGACGTCGATCGTGCCGCCGCCATCGCCGATGTCGATGGTGCGGACGGAACTGCCAGCGCCGGTTGGGGTCCAGGTGAGCCCGATGGCGGTCTGCAAGCCCGAACCGAGGAATCCGAACGTCCGGTTGATGTCGGGGGAGGTGGTCGTCATATACTGCAAGGTGCCGCCATCAAGCGTGACGTGGTCGGCGGGCGCGCCCAGGTCGGGGTCGTCGACATAGCGGAGAGTGCCGCCGCCGGTGACGGAGGTGCGGCCGACGTAGTTGGTCGTGGATGTGTTATCCGGCCGCTTGGAGAAGTCAACGATACTGCTGACGATCCTGACGTTGTTGTTTCCGGTCAGGGGACCGGAGATGCTCAGGACATTGAGTCCGGGGCCGGTGCCGGCCGTCGCCTTCGTGAAGAGGTAGCCGGTGGACGCCGGGGTGATGGTGCCGCTGTAGTTGACCAGGCCGATGGCGCCGATGCCGAAACTGGTCAGGTTGTCGGCGTTCATGTTGATGTTGAGGCTGGTGCTGGAGCGCAGGGCGAAGGTGCCGGCCGAAGCGGGGTCGATACGGTTGTTGGGCGCGCCGGTGAACAGGCCGGTCATGTCCGCCTGGGTGGTGATGCCGGAGATGAGGGAGAGGCCGGCGGGAACCAGGACATCCACGCCCGCGCCGGGGTCGCTGTTGAATTGCAATGCGTGTCCGGCCGGGATGGTGTAGGCGCCGAAGGATTGCGGGCCGGTGAAGGCGATGATGCCGGCGGTCCAGTTCGGGGTTGCCACCGGGAAAGTCGCCTGGTTGCCGGTGAAGGTGAGGTAACCGAGGTTGTTCTTGAAGAGTGCGCCGCTCGTGCCAAGATCGGCGTTGAGGTTGAGGTTGCCGATGGTGACGTTGCCAACGCCCTGGACGGTGAGGTTGGCATGGGTTGTGGTCGTGATGTTGGCCAGAGTGAGCGTGGCTCCGCCGTCGGACTGGATGGAAGAATCGGCCGTCAGGTTCACAGGGCCGCCGATGGAGGGCGTGCCGCTGGTGGCGCGGATGGCGCCATCGTTGCTCAGCCCGGTGCCGGCGATGGAAACGGTGTTGGCTCCGCTGTTGTTGAGGGCGACGGTGCCCCGCATCTGCAACTGGGCGCCGGAAACGAGGGACACGCCGCCGTTGACCATGGCGGGGCCGAGCCCGTCCTTGTTGGTGATGCGGAGGAGGGCGCCGGTGGCGTTGAGCTGGATGGAAAGGATATTGCCCAGGGGATCGAACGCGCCGGGCGCGCCGGAGGCGTCCACTTGCGCCGTGGTGTTCTGTTGGCTCAGAATCAGGTTGGTGTGGCTCAGGTCGTTGGCGCTGGTGGTGTTGTTGAGAATGATGGTGCCGGTGCCGGTGTTGGTGAGGGTCCAGGTGCCCGCCGGGGGAAGCCCGCCGCCGGAAGTGTCGACGATCTTGCCCAGGCCCAGGGCTGCGTTGCTGTTGAAGGTGATGGTGCTGCCGCTGCCGGTGTTGTCGAAGCGGGTCTCGGCGAAGTTCACGGTCCGGTTGACGCCGTTGATGGTGAGCATCGCCGTGGGATCGATGGTCAGTCTGCCGAGGAAGCTGGTGCCGGCCTTGGCAAGAATGGTGCTCGAAGTGCCGTCAATGGCTTCGACGTTGGTGGTGGTGAGATACTGCGTGGTCAGCGCGTTTTGCAGGGGCTGCAGCGAGCCGCCCGGCAAGCCAACCATGGCGGTCAGGCCGGAGCCGCCGCCCGTGTCTTCCATCGCGTACGACAGCAGGTAGGACTGGCCGCCGACGAGGTTCGCGGTCACCGTTTGGGTGGTATTGCCGCAGCAGCCGAGGGATTGGAGCATTTCGTTGCCCTTCGAGCCGTTGGACTCGAAGATGCCGTTCTGGTTCAGGTCGAGCCAGACGGCGGCGGTGTCATCCTGGTTGAAGACGGCGAACGTGTAGGTGCCGGTGGTGGGCGCGAAGAAGTTGGTGGTCCAGGTCGTGGAGTAGTTGGCGTTGGTCTGCGGGCCGGGGACGGGATTCCCGAAGACCGCGCCGATCGGGCCGTCCGCGCCGTTGTTGGGGGCGGTATTGGGGAAGTTGACCGCGCCGGTGTATTCCACGGTGCCAATGTTCGTGTTGTTGGTGTACAGCGGGTAGTTGTTGGCGTTGACGCCCAGCCCGGTGGCCATGTAGAGCTTGCCGATGACGCCCTCGGACTTGGCGCCGACCTGGAAGGTGCCGCCGTTGAGGGTAACCGTGGCGTTGTTCAGCGAACCGCGGTTGGCGGAACTCAGATCGCCCTGGGCCGCAAGGGTGGCGCCGCTGTCCACTCTCAGGCGGACGTTGGTCAGGTCGTTGGCGGTGGCGACGGGACCGGTGTTGGTGAACGCCAACTGCCCCTGACTGACGGGCCAGACCGTGAGCGGGCTGGCGGGCAGGAGGGCGCCGGCGAGGTTGGCCCGGGCGAGGATCCGGCCGCCGATCGTGGCGTTGTTGCCCGTGGAATGGTCGACAAGCGCGGTCGACAAGGCGCCGAGGCCGCCGGTGTCGGCGGTGCTGCCGGTCCAGGCGTTGAGCACGGGAACGAACTGGGTCTTGCTGTTGGTGTCGAAGACCGCCGTGGTTCCGTTCAAGGTGATGTTGCCGCTGACCTGCTGGTTGGCGAAGTTCTTCACCGTGCCGCCCATGATGTTCACGGTTCCGATGGCTGACACCCCATCGGGCTTTTGCAGTGCGACGGTGCCGGCGTTGACTACGGTCGTGCCGGTCAGGATATTGGCCGTGCCGCCGGTCAGCACCATGGTGCCCGCCGAGCCGTTGACGATCATGGTCGTGGTGGCCGGGGCGGCGCCGTTGTCGGTGACGACGGCATTGATATCGAGCGTGCCGCCGGTGCCCTGCAGGGTGAGGGTGTTGCCGCTGCTGATGCTGATGCCGGGATTGGCCCCGTTGGCGTTAACAACGAGATTGTCTGTTGTGGTGCCGGTGTGGTCGATCGAGGAGGGCGCGGTGACCGTGAGCCCTTGCGTGACGGTGGTGGTGGCTGACCCGCTGCCTTCGAGATTGGTTATGCGCAGGGTGCCGCCGTTCAGGACGATGCCGGCGCCGCCGATCGGGTCGGCATTGGTCCCGATGCTGCTGGGCGTAAGCTGAAGCACGCCGCTGTTGACGCTGAAGGTGGTGTGGCTGAGATGGTTCGGAGTTGCCGGGTTGACGTTGTTGAGAATGAGGGCGCCGTTGACCGTGGCGTTGTTGTTGACATTCCAGATCAGGGTCTGGCCGGTGGTGTAGGCGGAGTCATCGACGATTCCGGGGACGAGCCCGCCGGTGCCGCGGGTGGTGACAGTCCCGCCGCCCACGGGCAGGACGGTGTTGGTGAAGCTGACCGTCAACGGGGTCGGCGACAAGGTGATGGCGTTGGCGGTGAGGTCCGAGCCGTTGTTGAGGGTGAGGGACTTGTAGACCGCCGATCCGAGGTTGGTGAGGTTGATAGATCCCGTGGTCGACGCGGCAACCACGACGTTGACGTCGTCGAAATGCTGCGTCACCAGGGTGGGCTGGCTTGTCGCCGCGAAGAAACGGTTGACGCTGCCGCTGGCGTCGGCAAGAGTTCCGCCCGGATCGGCCCACTGGACCTCGAGGCCGGAACCACCGTTGCCGTTTTGTTGCACGAAAGCGAAGGGATAGAACTGGCCGCCGGTGAGATTGACGGTGAAGGGGCCGACGGAGTTGCAGCAACCGGGAGCGCTGACGATCAGTTCATTGCCGAGCGAGCCGGCCGTCTCGAACTGGCCATTCCGGTTGACGTCGATCCAGACGCCCGCGTCGTCGTCATGGGCGGGTATTTTGAACGAGTAAGCGCCGGTAACAGGCGCCAGGAAGTAGCCCGTCCAGGTCGTGGTCCAGTTGTCGTTGTTGGCGTAGGTATTGCCGAGCGCCGCATTGAAGCCCGTGGCGCCTCCGGGACCGCCGAAATTGATCGCGCCCTTGAAGTCGGGATTGTAAGGGGTGACCAGATTAGTGGTGTTGGTCAGGACCGGGAGGAGGTTGGTGTTCCAGCCGAGGTTGTTGATGTTGTAGATCTTGGCGATGAAACCTTGAGCGGGTTCTGAAACGCCGGGGGGAACCACCAGCGCGCCGGCGTTGGACAAGCGGACGGTAGCGCCGCTGATGGAGCTCAGGGAGCCGCTCTGGCCGCCGGCGGCGTTCACGGTGCCGCCGTTGACGTCCAGGGTGACGCCCTGGAGTTTGTTCTCGGTGGTGCCGGAATTGGCGATGTTGCTGAATTGGAGCGTGCCCGCCGACACGGGCCAGGTGGCGCTGCCCAAGGTCGAGGTGATCGGAGCGGAGATCAGCGTCGTGCCGGCGCCGGAATGGTTGACGAGGGTGGTCGAAATACGCCCGCTCGTGCCCGTGGACGACTGGATCGTGCTGGTGACACCGACGCTGGAAGTACCGAGGATCGTGTTGACAAACTCGGTGTTCCCGTGGAGATCGTAGGTGCCGCCGTTCATGGTCAGGGTGGCGCTGTCAAGGATCTGATTGCTGGCGAGATTCGTGAGCGTGCCGCCGGCGTTGACCTGAACCGAGCCGATGGCCTGCGTGCCGGCGGGCTTGTTCAGGTTAAGCGTGCCGCCGTTGACAAACGACTGGCCGGTGAACGTGTTGGCGCCGGTGCCGCCGAGGGTCAACGTGCCGGTGTTGTTCTTGATCAGGCCGGCGCTGCCGTTGTCGCTCAGTACGCCATTGAGGGTCAGACCGCCGCTGGCGGCAACATCGACGGTGAGGTTGTTGCCGTTCATGGTGACGACGGTGCCATTCGTGCCCAGCGTGTCGCTGGTGGTGCCGGTGTGGTTGATGTTGCCGGCGGCATTGAGAATCACCTGGGCGTTGAAGGTGACATTGCCGGAGCCGCTGGCGGTGGTCAGACCCAGCGTGCCGCCGGTGCCGATCACGTTGAGTGTCAGCCCGGCCAGCGGATCGGAACCGGTGGAGTTGCCGATGGCGGTGAGCAAACCGTTCGTGTTGAGGTTGATGGTCGTGCCGTTGAGGTCGTTGGGGGTGACCAGACTGGTGTTGTCCAGGGTCAGTGAGCCGGTCGTCGCGATGTTGAGGATAATGCCGGTGTTTGAGCCGTCGGCAATGGCGCCGGTGATGAAGCTGGCATCGCCGCGCGGATCAGCCCCCGCGGAGGCGATGGTGATGGTGCCGTTGCTGCCGTTGAGGGTCGTGGAAGTTGCCTTGAGGGTCCTGCCCGCGCCGTAAACGGTGAAGGAGTTGCCCGTGTGCAGTGCCACGTTGCCGATCTTGCTGACCTGATTGGTGATCGAATCGGTAGCCGAGAGATCAATCGAGGTGTTCGGGCCGGCGGCGTCCAGATCGTGGGCCGAGAGGTCCAGACCCGTAAGCCCCGAGAGAATGCGGAAAAGGCTGCCGTTGCCCGGATCGGTGATGCCGGCGACGCCGCCGTAAGAGTTCCCGTCGAAGGGCGACGCCGGGACGCCCTGGGTGAAACCAAGGCCGAACGTGCTGGTCCAGTGATTGGTGGTGTCGACCACCGGGCCGGCGCCGCCGCCGCCGTTGCCCACGCGGATCTCAACGGTGTGCCAGCCGTTGACGCCCGGACCGAAGTTCGTGGTGCCACCGAAGGGGTTGGAACCGGGGTAGGCAGTGGCGCCGGTCATGCCGCTCGTGGAGGCGGTGCTGGTAATGACATTGTATCCATTTTGTACGCTTCCATTGGTGTTTTGCAGGACGATATTGCCATCGATCTTGATCTGCACGTTGTCGTCGATGTTCTCGGCAAAGGCGAACACCCCGGTGGCCGAATAGACCTGGCCGCTGTAGACCCAGGTTTCGTTGCCGTTCTTGTTCCATGAGCCGTTCCCCACGCCGGGCGCGGAATTGTTGGCCGCATTTATCGTGCTGTTCTCGCCGCGCAGGGGGTACACGACGGTTGCGCCTGCCGGACCAGTCTGGTATGTGCCACCCAGCGCCAGGCCGGGGTTGGGACTGGTAAAGTCCTGGGCGTTGCCGAGGATGAGGCCTTCCGTGAGGCCGGGGCCGTAATTCTGGACGCCGCTCAGTTTGAGGCTGCCACTGCCATTCAAGACGATGGTCTTGTTGAGGCCGGCGCCGGCACCGGCCGCCAAGGCAGTCTGGTCGATGTGCAGGACGCCGCCATTGACGACCAGTTGCCCGCCGAAGGTGTTGGGGACGCTGAGCCGCAGCGTGCCCAATCCGGCCTTGGTGATGCCGTAGTTGTTACCGCCGTCATCGATGCTGGCGGTGATGTTCAGCGAGGTCCCCTGCGCAACGTTGATCGTGGGCGCCCCGCCGGTCAGCAGCACCTTGCCCGCGGGAATGGTGCCGATGGCCGAAATGGTGCTGGTTCCGCTTGAGGCCAAGGTTTCAATGGTGTCCGAACTGTCGACCTGGAGTATCCCGCCGACGGTCCCGCCACCCACCAGCGCGATATTGCCGCCGTTGAAGTGTACGCCACGGCCAGTGCCGGTGGCGTTGAGGGTATGGCCCGCGTCAACCAGGAGGGTGCCGCTGCTGAGTTTCAGATTCTGGAAGGTGTAATCAGTCGGTGTGCCGGTCAGCAGTACGTTGCCGGTGGCATTGCCCGTGATCTGCACCTCGGCGGTTGGGATCGCCGGGCTCATCGGCCGCTCAATGCGCAGCGTGGCGCCGACCACGTTCAGCGTGGCCGCGCCGCTGAGAGTCAGGGAGTTGGTACCGTCCGTCGGCAGCAGAACGCCGCCGGTTTCGCTGGCGGCGGTCAACCGGTGGTCGGCGGCGATGGTTTGCATGGGGATGGTGACGGTCGGGGCCGTCGTGCCGCTTAATTGCCCGACAAAGTAGCCGTAGTTGCCGTCGCCGGTTACGGCCGGCAACATCCCCGCTCCTGACAGGTCCAGGCTCGCATCGTTGGTGAGGATGCCGTAGATGGGCCCGGAATTCGCGGTGCCACCGGTTGCCTGCTGCGTGATCTTGTTCGCGGGAATGACCGGCACGCCGCTGTAATAAGCGTTACCCAGCACGCCGTTCGGCTGGATCAAATACGTGCCGGAAATTGAGCTGCCCGCATTCACCACCGCCAGGCCCTTGGTGACGTTGTCCAGTCCGGTGGTGCTGGTGATGGTGAGCGTGTTGCCGCCGTCATTCAGGGCGCCGGTGAGGATGGTCGTCCGGTTGGCGAGAGTCGTGTTGCCCAGGAATTGCGCGGTGTCGGCATCAGCGGAGTCGAACGTGGCGTTGGCGTTGATGGTGATCGGGCCACCGAAGGTGCCGTCGCGCTGGCTGGAGCCGAGTTTGCCGCCGCTGTTGAGAATGATGGCGTTGGGGACGACGCCGGTTGCAGCGTTGGCCAGGGTGCCGCCGCTGTTGATCGTAATCGACCCGCCGCCGGCACCGCCAGCGCCGTTGGCGTTGCCCAGGCGGACGTGGCCGCCGTCTTCGATGACGATGTTGCCGGTGAAGGGAATGGTGCCGGTGGCGCTGTTGGTGGGGATGTTGTTGGTGACGGAGTAGTCCGCATCGAGCAGGAGCCGGCCGAGAGGAGTCATCGAGGCCGGGCCGTTCGGGCCCGCGGGCCAGGGCACTTCCTTCGTGGCGCTCGTGTTCCTGACCGTCAGCGTGCCGGATCCCCACAATTGTCCGGCCGCATTACCGGCAGCGTTGTTGACGTCGTTGATCAACAAATAGGCGGCCTGGAGGTCCAGCGTGCCGCCATTGGCGGCGACCTCGAACTTGCGGTTGCGGCTGTGGTCTCCATCGTTGGGGTTGGTGTAATCCGGGGCCGCGCCGGCGACCGGATCGCCGCCGTTGCCGGGGTCGAAGCCGTAATGATTGCCGCTCGTGGGGTCGACGTAGTCCAGAAGCCGCAGCGTGCCGCCGTTGAAGACGACGGTGTTGAAGCCGTTGCCCAGACTCTTGGGCGCTGGAGCCACCACCACGCCGCTGTCAATGCGGATGTTCCCTCTGAATGTGTTGTAGGCGGGAGCAGTGATCTTGTCGGCGTTCGGATCGCTGAGAACGAGCGTGCCGCCGCCGATGTTGGCGATCGCGTCGTAGGTCGTGACCGCCCCCGTTGCACCCGGACCGCCGCTGACGTTGACGCCTGCCCCGGGCGTGCCCACCAGCGTGAGCGTGCTGCCGCCCGGAATGTTGAAGGCGGCCGTCGAAGTCGGGTTGGACCCGATCTGATACATCGTGATGCTCTGGTTCAACGCCGTGCCCGTCAGGGTGAGTGTGGCAGCGCCGTCGTTGCCCATGGACGCGATGTTCCGGTTGGACCCGCCCAGCATGTCGAGCGAGGCAAGCTGAAGTTCGCCCTGGTTCAGGTACAGGCTGATGCCGGCGGTGGGATTGCCGCTGACGCTGTAGTTCTGTGTCAGGGTCAGTCTCCCCGTGCCGCTCTTGGTCAGGGTGCTCACCGCGTAGCTGTTGGCGCCGAGCGTGGTGGCCAGCGGGATGTCGAATCGCGTGTTTCCAGCGCCCTGCACCGTGAGCGAACTCCGGGCCATGACCGCCGGACTGGCGATGGCCATCGTATAGAGGCTGCCGTCGCTGTCATTCTGGAGAGCGTCGAGCGCAATCGGGCCCGAAAGAACCGGAAACACCGTGGACCCGGACGGAATGAGCAGCTTGGCGATGTTGAGACTGTTGCTGGGATCGGCGAGCGTGCTGTTGTTGGTGATCGTGCCGCCGCCTGCCATCGACAACGTGCCCGTGAACCGGGTAACGGCGGTGTCGTTGTTGGTAATCGTTCCCACGCCAGCGATCGTCACCAGATTACTGAAACTCAGGTCGCCGGAGCCGCTGTTGGCGATGGTTCCGGGCCCGGTCCCGAAGGAGACGGCGTTGTTGAAGGAGGCAATCCCGCCATTCTGGGCGTACTGGGAATCGCTGATGTTACCAATGGTACCGCCATTGGTGAAGGTGACGGTGCCGCCGAAGCTGCCGAAGCCGTTCTTGTCGTTGGTCAGCGTGGACGCGGACGCCAGCCCATTGAAGACCAGTGGCCCGTTGGCGTTGAGCCGGCCGCTGTTGAGAAAACCGGCGTTGGCAATGTTGAGTGAAACATTGTAGCCGAGAGAGACCGAGTTGTAGTTGCCGGCGACCGATGGCCACCGGTTCACAAAGGCGTTGCCGGTGGCGGCGTTGAGCGTCAGCGTATAGGGCATGCCGGCGTTCAGGTTGAAGCTGTAGCTCGGCGCGTTGTTGATTGGATCGCTCACCAGGAACTGCAGCGACTTCACCGTCGAGAAAAGCGGCGGGGTGTTCGAGGTGTCCGGGATGTTGACCGTGTAGGCGTTGAACCCGGCGTTGGCGTCGAAATTGAAGGGATCGAAGATCGCATCGGCGGCTGCGCCGGGAACGCCGCCGCTCCAGTTGGCGGCGTTGGTCCAGTTGGTGTTGCCGTTGGTGGAATAGTCGGCGGCCGTCCAGTTGGTCGCCCGGGCCGACGCGGCGAACAGCATGCCGACTCCGGCAACCGCGGCGGCAAGCTTCCATGCCTTCCGGCGGAGGCTTCGCCTGGACTTCATACTGGTTGCATTCTCGACACGCCGATCCTGATTGTTCTTAGACATCGCGACTCCTATAGAGAAAAAAGGCACCTTTAATCCTGAATGTCTTGCCAACGCCAGCTTCCCGGCGATCCGACGAACGGTTGCTTACGCTACAACTAACGGATTGCCATGGGTTTATGAAAAACAAGAAACCGCAGGCGCGAAGTCCACGTCGCTGCGGCTATAACTGGCGTGATGATGCGAGACGCCCTCCACTCGGCCATAGCGTGGAGCCCTCTCGATTCGAGGAGCGAAGCAGCCTCAACAGATCGACGCTCCGCTCCAACCCGCACCGGCGACATCATCCGAACGTCGTTCGGAGTGGCTGCCGCAGATGCGCTCTTCGGTCAGAAGTGCCAAGGTGTGTTCCTCTTCAAGCTGGAATTCCATCGAGCCCATTACTGCCGAGGCATGCACCCTCATGAACCGCAACTTCCAACACCTATACTCTTATACCCGAAGACGGGGACAGAAGCAACCGTAAACAGCATAATGGCGATTGATGGGCGTGCCCACGGATTCGGGAGGGCCGTGTTTCTGCACGGCCGGGATGGTCGCGCCGCGAAACGGCCGCGGAGGACCGCGGCCCTCCCGGAAGAATGGTCACGCCCCGATGGATTCGTGCTATGCCGGCTGCACCCGCACGACGGGTTTGTCGGCGCGCCCGAGATCGCCGGCATGCCTGTCCTGCCGGCGACGACGAAAGCAAAAACCCCCGAAGAACAGGGGTTTTCAAGCGGAGGAGGGGGGATTCGAACCCCCGGAACCCTTGCGGGTTCGCCGGTTTTCAAAACCGGTCCATTCAACCACTCTGGCACTCCTCCGGGGCCATCTGCCGTAATGGTTACGATCTTGGGGGATGGCGTCAAGTGGGCGGGTCGGTGGCGGATCGATGGACCGTGCCGGCGGAACCCGGGAGCGCGGCCGTCCCCCGCCGCCGTTGGCAGCCGGCCAGGACGCTCGCGCTCCAGGGCGTCAGTACTTCAGCTCGATCCCGCCGCCGCCCCAGAGTTGGGAGGCCGAGCGCAGGTCGCTGTCGATGCCCTCGGTGTAGTACATGTAGCCGGTCAGGTTCCAACTGCCGAATCGCTGCGAGATGTTCAGAAGCTGGTTGAGGTTGTACTTGGCGACCAGGCCCAGATCGTAGTGCTGGAGACCCGAGTTCGTCTGCTTCGGGTTCCCCGGCTGAATGTACATGTCGTTGTCGGCGACGTACGCGACGTCGGCCAGCACCGTGAGCGTGATGCCGGTGTTCTCGATCGGGAAGTCGTGCGACACGCCGAACTCGAAGTACCAGCCCCTGTATTTGTTGTAGTCGTACGCCGCCATCACGTACGGCGAGAGCAGCCGCTTCTCGCGGCGGAGAACGGCCGCGTCGTCCACCAGGATCTTCAGGAACGCATCGCTGGTGCCCGCGGCGGAACGCTCCGGGAAGATGTAGCTGTTGTTGCCGAAGGTCAGCACCAGCGGGCGGATCTCCCACTCGGCGCCGATCATCGGCAGGACTTCCTCGAAATTGGAGAACTGGTCGGAATCCAGCACGTTGGTGAAGACCCCGATGTACGGGTGCGGCAGTTTGTCGAGTTTGAAGGAGAGATAACCCTCGAACTGGAAATTCGGGCCGCCGCTGGTTGTCTTGCCGGAGACGTCGCTGATGAGTTCGGTGATGTTCACGCCCCGGTAGATGTGTTGCGTCATGTAGCGCACGTCCGCCGAGAGCCCGACCCCGCCCAGGTTCGTGCCCGTCTTCTCGGTCGGCGGCGCCGGCAGGGCGTACACGCTCTGGTTCTCGGGCTCGGCGGCCAGCGCCGCCGGCGCAAGACCAAGGACACATACGACAGGCCACAATCTTCGGACCATGATCGAACTCCTTCTCGTTGCGGAAAAACCAAGCAGAACAAGATAGCGATCACGGGCGGGGTTGTCACGGCGGCGGCGCGTTGCAAGGTTTGAAACTCGAGCGTTCGCCTCCTTCCCGGGTTCAGGTATAATCGTCGGTGATGGCACCGGTCGCGAAAATCATCCAGTCACTGCGACTCCCTGATTCCCACAAGGAATCCGAATGAAAGCAACCCGCGGCATCCTGTTGTTAAGCGTTCTGCTGGTGGCGGCCTGCGACCGGTCGCAGAACGGAGCGGCCGCCTACTCCGAGGAAGGAATCTCCGTCTTCTTCTCGCCGCAGACCAACTGCACCGAGCTGATCATCGAACAGATTCGCCAGGCCCGAACGAAGGTGCTGGTGCAGGCATACTCCTTCAAGTCGGAGCCGATCCTGGATGCCCTGGCGGAGGCCGTGCGGCGCGGCGTGGCCGTGCGGGTGATCATCGACGGCGATAAACTGGATCGGAAGGTGGGGAACCACCTGGTCAAGCGCGGGATCGAGCTGTACATCGACTCGCAGCACGACAAGGCCCACAGCAAGGTGATGCTCATCGACGGCAAGACGGTGATCACCGGGAGTTTCAACTTCACCGAGACCGGCGAAGAGGGCAAGGCGGACAACGTGCTGGTGATTACCGGCCGGCCGAAACTGTTCGAAGCGTATGAGAAGAGCTTCCAAGAGCACATGGGCCATTCCAGGCGGGTGGAGTAGCAGGCGCGCTCACCACATCGGCGCCGGGCGCACCGGCCGGGCCTCCGCTTCTTCCTGCTTGCGTGCGGCCAGAATCGCCTGGTTGAACCACTCCATGGCCGGACGCAGGCAGCGGAAATGCTCGACCACCGTCGTGGCGATCTTCGGGGCAAGCGCCAGTTTGCCGGGCAGGGTGATGTACCAGTAAAGCTGTTTGAACCGCAGGTATTCCGCCGCCGGCGAATCGCCGTGGTCCTGCCAGTCTTTCGGCAGACGCTTGAGTTGTTCGCCCAGCAGGGCGCCCATCGACTTGCGGATGCCAGCGGAATTGACGACCTTCAGGAAGTCGGCCGGGTCTGTGGCGATGGCGGTGCGGATGGCGTTGAGTTCCTCCGCGCCGGGCATGTAGACGCCGCCCGCGATTTCGATTTCCTTGTGTGACACCGAGAAATAGTAACCAGCGCCCGAGTGTTTGGGCAGGCCCGCCCGTGGGAAGGTGATGCCGATGTGCGTCTTGTACGGCGTCTTGTCTTTGGAGAAACGCGTGTCGCGGTAGATGCGGTAGAGTGCCCTGGCCGGGTCGGCTACGACGTGATCGACCGCGAAACCGCGCAGGGCGTCGTTCACCTGCGTCGCCAGTTCGATCATCGGCTGGCGGACGTGCTCCTCGAAGATCTCTTTGCGCGGCGTGAACCACTCGCGGCTGTTGTTCTTCTCGAGCCCGCGGAAGAAGGTGAACATTTGTTGCGAGAATCCGGGAAAGCACTTGGCCATGATGTTCGCTCACGCAATCTGCGCCAGGCGCTGCGCCCGGGCGGCCCGGTTGATTCCCGGCACCACGTAGTCCCGCGCCACCGCGTCCCAGGACATGTGCTTCGCCAGGTCATAGCCGCGGTTGATGAACTCCTCGAACTGCTGCGGGCTCCGCGGCAGGCGCTCGATCAGTTCCCTCGCCACGCTCTCGGCCACCTCGTGCTCGATCTGGTTCCGTTGGGGCTGGCCGATGGACAGCAGTTGCTCGGGGCGCAGGTCGTGCTGGTGGATCGCCGTATAGTCGGCCACGATGACGTTGGGCGTCGGCTCGCCGCCGGTCACCTTGTCCACGAAACCAGCGCAACCGCAGACGTTCGAGAACACGCAGATGCCGCCGAAGCTGATCGGCTCGACCTGGGCGATGCCGAACGGTTCGTAGATGCTCTGCCCGAACTCCACGTCCGAGCCCTTGCGGATGTCCATGAACTCCATGTCGGCCGGCATGCGCTGGCCGCAGAGGTGCCGTTCCCAGCCGAACTGGTTCACGAAAACCACCTTGATGTTGCGGGCCCGGGCGTTGAACTCCTGCACGGCCTGGTAATAGACGGCTTCGCCGTTGGACAGATCGGGCAGACCTTCACGGTGTACGACCGGCCAGTGATAGGCCTCCTCCATGCGGCGGATGTCGTCCGGGCGGCGGCCGGGAATCTCCGTGCTCAGCGTGTAGAGAACGGCGGACTCGTTGCGCTGCCGCAGGATCGTTTCGAGATGTTCCAGCACGCGCAAGTCGCGCCAGAGCCCCTTGCTGGGCACGAGCCGGGTCACGTGTGTAAAGACGTAGTCGGGCTGATAGCCCAGAACCGTGTGGCAGTAGGTCTGCAGCTTCTGCCGGCTGTCCATCTTGTCCGCGACGGAAATCTTCCAGCAGGGCACGCCGTTGTAGGCCAGTTGCGAGTCGACGTGGACGAAGTCGGAGCCCAGGAACCGCATCTCCTTCAGCACGTAGTCGCCGACCGCGAAGACCTCGTCCAGGAACCGCGTGGCCTTCACCAGCACGTGTTTGTAGTAGCCGGACTGCGACCCGAAGACGTCCTCGACGTAGAGCCCCTGGGCCATGGCCGAGCGCATGACGTTGTAGAACATTGTGTCATGACCGGTGTGGCCCTCGACCAGCCGGCGCATCGGCGCCACTTCGTGGGCGTAGAAGATGGTGCGGAAGTTGGAGTGCGGGCCGTCGAGCAGGGCCGCCAGCGCCGTCGGCACGCCCATGTATTCGTGCGACAGCAGGACGCAGGGATCGGACGAACCGGTGATCCCCAGCGCATGCAGCGCGGCGATGGCCGGCGGACCGAGCCTCACCCACTGCTCGTAGTCCCAGATGTTGTCGAACTTGCTGGAGTCGATGCCGAAGCGGTTCCACAAGTCGTACTTGAATTCGGCGATGCGCGCGGCGTCGAACCGTGAAACGTCGATCAGCAGCACGTCCGGCGAACTGGACACGCCCGTCGTCTTGTCGCTGTAGCGCCGTCGCCCATAGACGATTCCCACGCCGAATTTCTGTTCGATCTCGCGGAACCTGGACGCAAATGGCGAGCGGCTCAGGCTGTCCATGCTGGAATACAGGACCTCGCCCTGCGGGCCCAGCCGCTGCTCGCCGGTGGCCTCCGTGGGCCAGAACGGACCGACGAGAATGTTGCGCCCGACGCCCTGGAGGTAGACGGGGCTGGTGAGCAGCCCTTCGAGAACAGCGCCAATTCCACCGATTTTTTGAATGGCTTCGTGGGTAACGTGAACGACCGTCGGCATTGGGGTTGTCCTTCCAGCGTTGATTGTCTTCTTCCGGCCGGGATTATAGGTCCTTCGCTCCGTCCTCGCGCGGCTCTTTCGACGAAACCGGCCGGCAGCCTCGGCGCACCGAAGACGACAGGTACAGCATCGGCAAAGTAACGCGAGTTAGTGAATGCTGATAAGCGATATCTGCCCCGCTCTACGCCCGACCAGCAGCGTGCCGGGGAAGTGTTGACGTGCCGGCGACGCAGCGTCGGCCGCCTGGTCGACAAGCCGATTCAGCACCTCCGGTGTTAGATCGTCGGCCGGAGCCCCCTGGCGGGTCAGCCACCGGCGGGCGGATTCGCAGGCCACGATCCGCGGCAGTTCGGCCAGCGCCCGCGCGGGGAATTTCGCGGACAGTTCCGGCGCCCGCCGGCGAATCCATTCTCGCAGCCCGTGCGCCGCCGCCGCGAGATCCAGCAGGGGCGCCACAAGTTGCGGGCGCTGCGCCAGCAACTGGCGAATCCGGTTGCGCTGGTAATCGTCGCAGGCGTTGGATGCGTCCTCCCGCCACGGTTGTCCGATTTGCCGCAGGAAGGCGACGAGGTCGGACTTCCGCGCCTCCAGCAGCGGCCGATAAAGCCGCAGCCCCGGCAACTCGGTCAGGAAGTTCATCCCTGCCAGGCCCGCAGGCGAACTGCCGCGCAGCACCCGTTGCAGCACCGTCTCAGCCTGGTCGTCGGCGTGGTGCGCCAGCAGAACGCCGGCGAGTTTGTTTGTGTTAACGACTCTGCGGAACAGCTCGTGTCGCAACGCCCGATAACGCGCCGACGGATTGGCCGGAAGCCCCTCGACGGGTACGTCGAGTTGCGAAATGCGGAGGGACGTGAGGGGAAGTTGGAACTGTTCGGCCAGTTGCGCGACGAAGTCCGCGTCGGCCGTGGATTCCGCGCCCCGCAATTCGTGGTCGAGATGCACGAGCTGAATCGAACAGTCGGGACGGAGCAGAAGCATCATTCGCAGCAACGCGGTGGAATCCGCGTGCCCTGAGATCGCCAGGGCGTATGCGGCGGCCGGAAGGTCTGCGAGGCGTTGCATCGACTGTCATTCAGAAGCGTGACCAGGAATTCGGGAGGGTCGTGCTTCCGCACGACCGCGGCCGCACGGAGTGCGGCCCTCCCGAGAGAACAGTTGCGCTGTCATTTAGGCATGGCCGGCCGGGACGGCAGGTCGGTGCGGATGGCCGGGACGTCGTCGTCGCTGATGCCGTCGAATTCCGCGCGCGTGCCGAGGTTGACTTCGGGCGTCAGGGCCGTCGGCGCGGTGTCGGGAATGTACTCGCGAAGCATGGGCTGGATTGTTGGGAACTTGCCGTCGAAGGCGCTGGGGCTCTGTATTGCCGGCGCCGGCAGGAACGCCGCCCAGCGCGGCCGGCCGGCCACCGCCGGCACGACGAATGGCCGCTCGGCCACGGGTTCAAGCTTGTGCCGCGGTTTTTCGGGCAGGACGATGGGGGGCGGAGACGGCAGGTTCGGCGTGTCGGCCAGCGGGGGCAGACCCAGAGCACGGACCTGGGCCGCGGTCAGGGGTCTGTCAATCGCGTCCCGGTTTCTCAGACGCGGGTCGGCCCTCGGGGGTTTGAGCGGGTTGATCGGACCGCCGGGCTGGGCATCTCCCCCTGGCGCGGCCTTCAACGGCTGGGCCGGGAGAGGCAACTTCACCGGCCGTGTGGTCGGCGCCGGGGCCGGCGCCGGGACATCGGCCAGGACGCGGACGAAACTCATGCCGGCCGCCACCAGGGCGATGGCGAGCAGATTGGTCGTGGTTCTTCGCGAGCGGCTCATGGTGAATCCTCTATTTCATCCGGGCCAGTTGCTGGCGGGCGGTCTCCGCCCAGGTGGTGTTGGGTTGTTGCGCGATGATGCGCTGCAGGTGCTTGCGGGCGTCGGCCGGGCGGCTCTTCGCCAGGCAGATCTTGGCGCCTTCCGTGAGTGCCGCTCCGGCGAGATCGGGGTAGTCGTAGGCGTAGGCGACCATCAGGAAACAGTTCAGGGCGTCATCCGGTTTGTCCATCGCCTGATAGCAGACCCCGGCCTGGTACTGGGCCTTGGCGCTGAGTTCCCCGCCGATGCGCCGGGCAACCTCGGCATATGACGTGGCGGCCTGATCGTACTGCTTGAGCTGCTCGCAGGCCTGGGCGTAGACAAAGCGGGCCTCGTAGATCATCCCGCTGCCCGGGTGTCGCGTGGCGAACGTCTCCAGGGAGTTGCGCGCATCCTGCCAGCGGCCGAGCTGCGCGTAGGCATTGGCGATGCGCAGGTTGGCGCGGTCGGTCATTCCCGGCACCTGCCGGTTGGGCCGGCGCTCTTCGAGCAGCGGCTCGAGCTCGCGGACCACGCCCGCCCAGTCCTTCTGGAGATACAGCGCCTCGCCGAGGCCCGCTCGAGCGTAGACAATGGTGTAACCCTTCGTGTTCTCCAGAATCGCCTGGAACTGTTGGGCGGCGCTCTTGGGATCGTTGGCGGTCAGGTAGGCGGCCCCCAGCCGCAGCCGGGTGCGTTCGGCCACATCGAGCGGCGGCGTGCCGTCCAGAAGCTGCTTCAGCAGCCTGATGGCCGGCTCGTGCTCCTGGCGGAGAGAGAAAATCTCCGCCAGCTCGAAGCGCGAATCGTACGCCAGTTGTGACTCGGGAAGGCCGTCGATCAATGCCGAATAACGCAGCCGGGCGAGCTTCTCGCAGGGCTGCAGCGGGATCTGCGGCAGGGCAATCTCCGGCGGGCGCACCGAGCCGGCGGACGGATCGTCCTTCGGCAGCGACGCGATGATCTTCTGGACCGCTTCCTGCTGCATCTTCTGCCGGGCCGCCTCGACCTCCGCGTCGCCGACGGTGCGGTACGCCCAGGCCGCGTCGTAGTTGATGTGCCCGGCCAGTTCCGAATCCGGGTTATCCGTGGTGATCTTTTTTGCAGTCTCGGTGAGTTGGTCCGCCACCTCGCGCAGTTTCTTCAGAGCCGCGTCCATTTCCGCTTTGGCCTGCTCGCGCGCCTCGGGTTTAGGAGCATTCCAGTAGGCCCTGCGGGCGGTCTCCAGTGCGGCGGTGGCATCATCGCGCATGCACTGCCCGATGCGCCAGGGCACTTCCGCCGCCTCCGGGCGCTTGGGGAACGTCTTAGCCAGGGACAGGAACAGCTCGCGCGCCTGGTCCCGCTTGCCGGCCTCCTTCAGCGCCAGGGCCAGGCTGTACTGCAGCACGGGAACGTACTCGGCCAGCTTCGGATCCTTGAGCATCGCCGACTCGCGGTCCTGCCGGACCTTGCTCAGATACTCAACCGCCTGATCGGGCTTGCGCGAGAGGCGGATCGCATCGCCCTGGAGGATCATCGCCATCGCCGCATACGGCGAGCTGGCCAGCGGCTCTTTCTGGAACTTGGCAAACTCGGCGGCGGCGGCCGGGCCGGCCCCGCGCTCGGTCATCGCCCGAGCCAGCTCGAACGTGGCGGCAGCGTAAACGGGATGGTTCGGATACGCCGCAACCAGTTCCATCAGCGTGCGCCGGGCCATGGTTTCGTTCTGCCTCTTTTCAACCGGATCGACGATCAACCCGGCCAGTCTCGTATAGCCAAACGCCAGCTTGAACTGCGCTTCGGGAGCTTCCGGCCGCGGCTCTGCCGCCTGCGATTGCAGGAACGCATTCAACAGCGCCACGGAGTGGTTGAGTTGCTCGATGAGCCGGTTCAGTGCGATCGCATCGTCGCTCGCCGGCGGCAGCGTCCGCAGCAGGCAGTCCGCCTCCAGATAGGAGACGCTGCCCAGGTCGCCCATCCGGTCCGGCTCGGGAATGGCCGACAGGAGTTTGGCCGCCTCGGCAAACTTGGTTTGCTCGTAGAGCGCCATCGCCTGCCCTTGCTTGGCGAGAATCGCCTGCGGGCTCTCCGGATACTGGTCAAGTATCTTCTGGAAGCGGCGCAGCGCCTCGCCGTATTTGTTGGCCGGATCGGCCGGCTTTGCAGCCCCGTTGGAGACCGCCAGCATGGCGTTCTCGGCGTAGCGGGCCATGACCTCGGGCATCAGGTCGCTCTTGGGGTACTGCGAGACGAACGCGCGGCAGGCGTCATCCGACGCGGCGAAATCGCCGGCGAGTTGCAGCGACACCGCCCGGCGGTGTTGCGCGTGCTCGACCAGGTCCTGGCTGGCGCCGTTGTTGCCGACCTTGGAGTAGGTTGCCGCCGCCTCCTTGAACTGCTTGAGCATGCGCTGGGTGTCGCCCAGCTCGATCAGCACCGTGGCCCGGCGGTTCGGGGCGTCCGCATCGGCCGCCGACGCCGACTTGAGCAGCTCGGCCGCCTTGGTGAGATTCTCGATGGCCGCGTTCAGCAGCTTCTCGCGCAGGATCGGGAACTTGATGTCGGCCGATCCGGTCTGCGCCTTGGCCAGCCAGCGCAGCGCCTGGTCGCCCAGCCGCTCGTCGGAGAAGTTCGCCAGAGTGCGCAGCGCGGCTGTGAACTGGTGCGTCTGCACCTGGCAGATGCCCAGATGCAGCGTCGCCTCGGGCACGACGGCGGCCTGCGGCGCCAGGCTCAGGCATGCCGTGAATCGCTGCGCCGCATCCGAGTAACTCTCCTGTTCGAACAGCAGGATGCCCAGGTAGAAGGCGCTGCGCGAGACATAGTCGGGCAGGGGGGCGGAGACGATCGCCTGCAATTGCGCCTTTTGCGCCGGCGTGAGCTGCAGCGATCCGGAATTCTTGAGCGATTCGGCGGCCTGCTTGCGGCGGGTCTCGTAAGCCGAAATCACGCCCTGGTAGTTCGCCGCCGCCTCGGCCCGGTCGCCGCTCAGATGGTGCGTGCGCGCCAGCAGGAACTGGGCGTGCGGGCCGAAGTCCGGCTCGTCAAACGGCGCCAGTTGCACCAGCGCCTTGGCGGCCGGGGCCAACTCCCTCTGCGCGAAGGCCGCGTAGCCGAAGTAGTACAGAGCAAGGTTGTGGTACCGGCTCCTGGCCAGCCCGGCGTCAAAGGCGAAGTTCTCGACCGTGGCCGCCGCCTCTTTCTGCCGGCCCAGGCGGATCAGGACCTGCGCCTGGTCGCAGTGTGCCTTGGCGGCCCATTCCAGCAGCGCCGGAAACTCCGTCGCCGCGGGGTCCGGCTTGGGCGCCGCGGCCAGAAACGCATCCCCGGCGGCGCCGAAGTTGTTGGCCGCGTACCGCAGGTAGCTGTTGGAATCGCCGCGCAGCGCGGCCGCCTGGGTGGTTGGTTGCGTCGTCGCCCGTGCGGTGTACTGGTCGGCCAGGCCGCGGTGGGCCACGCCCAGGTAGTACAATGCGTAAGCACGGTCCGGAAAGTTGTTGGCGGGCGCGGTGAGATTGCTCAGGTACTCGATCGCCGCGCGATAGTCCTTTTCCGGCCCGTCGATGAGACACAAAGCCAGGCCATAACGGGCGCTGAGGATATCCGTCCGCCCGGCGCCGATGCGCAGGAACTCGCGGAATCTTTCGGCCGCGAAGGCATAGTCCTGCTGGTTGTACGCCGTGCGGGCGGCGTTGAGCGTCCACTGTGCCCGCTCGGCCGGGTTGACGTACTGCGCCTGCTGCGCATGAATGGGCGGCGCCAGGAAACCGGCCACGACCACGCACGCCACCGCCATCTTCCGCCGACAAGAACGACGCTGAGGTAACATCATGAAGATACTCCGTATGCAGGTCCCCCTTCCGGGACCTGCACTCAATAGTGTGAATACGGAGTTCGGTGCGATTTGTTGATTTTGCGCTACGAACGCCCCAGCAGATGCGCCAGAACCGCCATCTCCAGCGATTCATAATCGCGCGAGGCAATGCACTGGGCTTCGAGCCTCTTGTCGAACGTCCGGACTTTCTCGACCAGGGCACAGAAGACCTGTTTGGAATTGCTCAGGTGCCGGGTGGCCACTTCGGCTTTCTGCGTCCGCAATGCCTTGACGTCCAGGCCGACCATGCCGGTGCTGGCGTATCCCGCGAGTTCGAGCATGCGCACCTGGTTGTACGCCATGCGGAGATTGGCCGCCCCGAAGGTCTTGTCCTGGTCGAATTTCAGGCCGTTCTGGTCGTTGAGATGGACCGACCAGAGCTTGCCGGCCCGGAGCGCGAACGCCATTTCATCCGAAGGATCCAGCCCCGCGAGCATGGAGTGCGCGGATTCGATCAGGCCGCCCACGCGCTTGGGGTCCACCGTCTGGTGGGCCAGGGCGAGCACGTGCCCGATCGTCGGCAGGTACGCATGGTCCATCGGCTCATTGGGCTTGGGCTCGATGCAGATCCGCACCGTCTTGCTGTATTCCAGCATCACGTTGCAGGCGTCGGCCAGCCGCTTGTAGGCGTCCATCGCGTTCTTGGATTCGCGGATGTAGGTGCCTTCGCGCGCCAGCCAGAGCACCAGCAGGTCGCAGTCGAGCGCGTCGAGGATGTCGCAGTTGAGCTTGGAGCGATCCAGCGCCCACTGCCGGCACTTCGGATCGTTGGACGTGTAGGCCCCGTCGATGCCGCGCGGGTCTTCCCAGAGGCGCGGCGCCACGATCTCGGCCACCAGCCCTTCGCCGTCCAGCATCTTCTTCACCTTCTTCGCCTCGGCCACGATCTTGGCCGGCGACATCTTCTCCAGTTCCGGCACGGCATCGTCATCGTGGAACTGCACGCCGTCGAAGCCGAGGTTCTTGTACTCCTTGAGCTTCCTGGCGAACGTGAGCGTCGGCCGGACTTTCGGGCCGAACGGGTCAGCGCCTTCGTGGATGTTCCAGGGACCAAAACTGAAGCGATAGCCGAGTTCCATGTTTCTGCCTTTCCTTCGTGCCGATGGTAGAGCCGGTGCCCTCACCGGCATCTTCTCGCGGCGTTTTCACGCCCTGCCGACGAGGGCGCCGGCTCTACTCTCCTGTCTGTCGTCCTCAAACAGACACACTTGTCTGTCCTCTCGCCAGATTCTGGCCGGTTTTTCGATTATTGGCAAGTCCATCCACCATGGCCCATCGTGGCACGTGCTTCCAGCCCGTGCGCCGCGGTACGCCGCGGCAGCCTGACTCCCTCTCCCATCGGGAGAGGGCCGGGGTGAGGGCATGCCCATCGTCCAGACGGTTGAAATTCACATCGGACTCGCCATGCTATGGCCAGTCAACAAGCGAGGAGTGAACCATGATTCGCATCGGTGTAATGGGACTGGGCATGATGGGCGTTACCCACCTTGACGCCTACGCCAAGTGCAAGGGCGGGGTCGTCGTCGCCGTCAGCGACAAGATTCCCGAACGTCTGCACGGCCAGCAGAAGGCCGCCGGGAACGTCGCGGGCCAGGCCCAGGGCGCCTTCGACATGTCCCAGACCCGCAAGTACACCGAAGGCATGGACCTCATCAACGATGCCGAGGTCGACGTCATCGACATCTGTCTGCCCACGCATCTGCATCTCGACTATGCCCTGGCCACGCTCAAGGCCGGCAAGCATCTGCTGATCGAGAAGCCGCTGGCCCGCACGTACGCCGATGCCCGGCGCCTGGCCGACGCGGCCGACAAGGCCAAGGGGATCGCCATGACCGCCATGTGCCTGCGTTTCTGGCCCGGCTGGACGCATCTGAAGGATGCGGTCGAGAAGCAGACTTACGGCAAGTGCCTCGCCGTTCACTTCCGCCGCGTGGCCAGCCATCCCGGCGGGGCGTTCTACTCCAACGGCGATCTTTCCGGCGGCGCCGCCCTCGACCTGCACATCCACGACACCGACTTCGCCCACTACCTGTTCGGCGTGCCCAAGTCCGTCTACACGGCTGCGTACTCCAAGGTGACCAACCAGCCCGACCATCTCATCACCCACTACCGCTACGACAACGGCCCGATGGTGACGGCCGAGGGCTGCTGGTGCATGTCGGCCGGTTTCCCGTTCAAGATGCAATTCACCGCGAACTTCGAGCGTGCGACATTGATCTACGATTTCCCCAGTGACAACCCGCTCACGGCCGTCGAGAACGGCAAGGCCGCGCCCGTGAAACTGGAAGCCGGCATGGGCTACGACTTCGAGGTCGCCTACTTCCTCGACTGCGTCAAATCCGCCCGCCGCCCCGATCGTGTGACCATGCAACAGGCGGCCGACACGATCCGGATTGTCGAAGCCGAGGTGAAAAGCGGGCGATCCGGACAGGTCGTCATCCTGTGAGTTCCGTAGGGTCCGCTTCAGCGGACGCGGATGCGGCGACACGCCGCGCACAGAGGTTCAAGGTTCAATGGTTCAAGAGTTCAAGCGTTTGTCACCGGTCACAGGTGAGGGCCGAAAAGATCATTCGAGGTGTTCTTGAGTAAAGGGAAGAAACATGAGCGAAGGACTACCGGCCGATTCACCGGGTAAGATCATCGTCTTCGGGGCCAAGCAGATTCGTCGTGCCTGGCATGAGAATGAATGGTACTTCTCGATCATTGACATCATCGGTGCGCTGACTGATAGCGCCAGCCCGCCTAAATACTGGGACGCCATGAAACGCCGCGAGAAGGAATCCAGTGGCGTTGACCTTTCTACATTCTGTAGAAAGGTGAGGCTAACCGGCGCTGATGGCAAGAGTTACGCTTCAGATGCTGTCAACACAGAGAACGCTTTCCGCGTCATCCAATCCATCCCCAGCACCAAGGCCGAGCCGTTCAAGCGATGGCTGGCCGAAGTTGGATATCAGCGCGTTCAGGAGATCGAGAATCCGGAACTGGCACACCAGCGGATGCGTGAGTTGTACAAGGCGAAGGGCTACCCGGACGACTGGATCGAGAAGCGCGTGCGTGGGATCGCCGTTCGGGACGAGTTGACCGGCGAATGGAAGAAACGCGGCGTCAATGAGAATGTGGAGTTCGCCATCCTCACGGCCGAGATTTCCAAAAACCTGGTTCTTGCCACCCGTGCTGAAGTCTCTATAATGTCATTATGAAGACTCTCTCCATCACCGAAGGCAGGCAGAATCTGGGGGCCTGGCTCAAACGCGCCCTGCGAGGAGAAGACGTGGGCTTCCTGGTTGATGGCCGGGTGGTGGCGTTGCGCCCGGTGGCGGTTCACTCTGAAGATTATGCCCTGCACGAATACGGCGCGAGCGAGAAGCAGGCCGAGCGTGCCTACAAAGCAGTAAAGGCCGACGTCAAAGCCGCCAGGGCTTCCGGCCGGACCCGACCCTTTACGGGCAAATTATGAGGATCGACCTTCACCCGCGTTTCCGCAAGAGCGTGGGGAAATTGAGCGTTGCCGGACGGAATCAGGTGGCGGAATCCCTGTGCGCGCTGCGAGACGGCTTTGGTTTTCCCCACCTGCATTCAGGCCTGGGCATCAGACGGTTGCGCAAAGACCTGTTTGAATGCCGTGCCGGACTCCATTGGCGGATCGTCTTCTTTGCCGAAAAGGATCTGATCACGGCCTACGACGTGATGACGCATGAGCAAGTGAAAGTCTGGCTACGGAGTTTCTGACAGATCTGGAACTTTCGGCTCCCGGAACATCGCAGCATCACTCCTCCATCGCCTCCGTCTTTCGCTCCCAATCGTTCCCGATGTCGTCGAGCTTAAAATCCTTGTCGGTCACGCCGACGTTCACGTTGATCTTGCCGAGGTCCGTCGCCCGCACGCCGGTTTCGCGGGGGTCGACGGTGTTCACCTGTCTTGGAAAATTCGTCTTGGTGTCCACGTAGACGTCGAGCTTCTTGAACTTCCGCGCAAACCGCGTGCCGGGTTTGGGGACCAGTTCGACGTGGACCGTGCCTTGCGGGTCTTCCTTCTTCGACTCGATCCGCTTGACATCGAACTGCTTGAGCACCTCCTCACGCGGCTGGCCGACGGGCAGCGGGAACGGGCCTTCGCCGAGTTTCAGGAGGTTGATCTTCTGGCCGGGCTTGAGCACCTGGCGGGCGACCTCCTTCTTGCGCTTGAAGTCGCGGTCGATCAGCCAGCCTTTGTCCAGCACGTATTCCTGTTTGTATTCCTTCTCAGGCTTGTCGCCGACCTTCTTGGAATCGAAGACAATGCGAATGCGCGAGTTGCCCTCGCCCCGGTCCTGATACCAGGCTTTGCCGCGGAGCGTGGTCTGTTCGCCGTTCAGGTTGTCGGTCTCGACAATTGAGACGTCGCCGGCGAAATCTTTCAGCCCCTGCCCGCGGGCGTGCAGGGCGTCGAGGATCTGATCGACGGACGACTTGTCGTCCAGGACGATGGGTTGAGGCTGTGCGGCGGCTGAGATGGCCGGGAGAACGGGGGCGGCGGCGAACGCGAACAGCATGATCCATTGGCGCATGGAGAATCCTTTCACGATTCAAGACAATCCTTGAGTAATTGCGTTAGCTCGAACAGGTTGCGGACGATTTGCCACGGCTCGGCCGCAAATGCCTTGTCGCGGTCATGGCTGACCCAGACCGTCCGCGCGCCGGCGGCCAGGCCGGCCTCCACATCAAACCGCCCATCGCCGACCATCCAGGCATCGGCCGGGTCCACGC
>JBIOJL010000008.1:0-38541 GCA_044450885.1 Tepidisphaerales bacterium | reverse complement strand
GAGTCTCAGCGTGTACACTCGGTGGTGGGGGAAGGTGGCCGCACCGGTGGCGGTAACGATGGGGGCGACGTCCGCGACCTCCACCTCCCACTCCAACTCATTCGACGTGCCGTCGCGGGCGTCGGTGGCCGTGGCGGTGATGGCGTAGGTGCCATGAGTGGCGTAGAAATGCTCTAACGTGGGCGGGTTGCCGTAGATGGTCTGGATGTCCGGCTGGCCAACGGGCCCGTCGCCCCAATTGATGGTCCAGGAAACGATGGCGTTGTCGCCGGGGTCGTCGGCCGACAGGTTCAGAGTGGACCATGCGCCTTCGTTGACGGTTTCGTCGCCGTCGAGGGTGGCCGTGGGGGCGACGTTGCCGATGGTGACGGTCTTGGGGTCGAGGTCGAAGACCCCATCGGCGTCTTCGTAGCGGATGAGGATTTCGCGGGAGTCGGCCTGCCCATCGAAGGTGTGGGTAGGGTCGATCCCGGCCGAGCCGGGGATGGTGACCGGCTCGGTGATGCCATCGTCCCAGACAATGGTCCAGGCCGTGCTGGTGATGGTGATTGTTTCGGTGACGCCGTCGCCCCAGTAGATGGACCAGCCGGTGGCGGGGTTGCCGTTGGCAGAGAGCGTGAGGGTGTAGGTGTCGCCTTCGTCGATGGCCGTGTCGCCGGTGGCCGCGGGGGCGCTCGACAGCGGAGCGGCGGAAGCCTGGGTGGATGCCGATGAGGCCACGCCGTCGCCGGTCAGTGCGATGACCTTGTAGAAATAGGTGATTCCGGCCGTCACGGTGGTGTCAGCGTAACTCGATTCGGCCGCGAAGTCGATCAAATTCGTCTCGTCGTCCGGCGTGAAGTTGCTGGTGGTGTCGCGGTAGACGTTGTAGCCGGCGATGTCGATGCCTGGGACATCGGCCCAGTCGAGGTCGATGTGGCGGAAGGAGATGTAGGTGGCGCAGCGCATGGAGTCAGGGGCTGGTTGGTTTCGGGGTGTCATCGGGTTTGTCAGCGAGGGACGTTCCGCATTCGGGGCAGCGGTCGGGGGTGGCGCGGAGGTCGTAGCCGCAGTTGAGGCAACGGCCGGTTTGGCGATAGCGCCGGAGGGTGAACCAGCGAATCATGCGCTTGGGGGCTCGCAACGTAGGGCCGAGCCATAACAGCCCGAGCGGCGCCCAGACGGGGAAGGCCACGCGAATCTCGAACAAGCCGACGGGAGAGCCATAACCAGGTTGATCCAAGAAGTTGTATGGAGTTGCGTACTCGAACAGAGGATGCGTGGTGGAACCGCCCCACCATGAGAACTGTTCCCACGTCCCCGGAACGATGTAGTTGATGTTCCCTTTGCACACGACCCGCCTGGTCGGACATTCCTGACCGGGAAGGTCAATGTAATGCGTGAACTCGATCCGGCACCTGCCTTGTTTGACATCAATGTCCCAAGACCAGCGGGATGGCGTGCGCTGAGGCCCCTCCGTGCAAATGCCCCACCTGTGCTGGTACCACAGACTCAGTATCCACGATCCGGCCAGAAGGCCGGTCAGAATGGCAAGCGTGCCTCGCCACGCGAAGGCGCGGATTCGGCGAAAGAGATTCTTGGGCACCTTAATCACGCTTGTTCCGAATGCTTATGATCGCCGGCGGAGCGAAGAGGGGATCGGTCGAGCCAACGGGCAGTCGTTCCTGCATGATGTTGTAAGCAGTGTTATCATGGTCAGCTTCACCGGTCCGTAGGATCAGATGACCGACCTCATGCAGCGTCGTACGCGCACGAGCGCGTTCCGCGGACAGTGTCCAGGCGCTAGCGGCCATGCAATCCCGAATCACCTCGAGGAAGACCACCGCCGAAGTGCCGGACGACGCGAGGCCGAGACACGCGGGTTTTCCATCGGCACTCTTTTCGCCATCGGGGTCGTTGTCACGGTCGGATGGACCCTCGTAGCCGGCGAGCACGTATCCGACCCAGAACATCTTGTTGCCCATGTCTTTGCTCTGTCTATATGGGTCGACTACGGACGCTATGGTAACGCTTCCCTCGGGCATGTGCGCCACTGCTGGGACGGCGTCGCTGCTGAAACCGTCGAGCGCCGTGTAATCCGGCACGACATACGCGGCAGCCAACGGGTTGTCCTGAAGGCTCATCGAGCCTTGCTTCATCAAATCCCACATGCCGGTCCAGTCGCGCTTAGGCACGATTTTCGTTATTGGAACCCTTTGGAGCTTGATTAGCTCGCCTTGCGCGTCCCGCCATGGCGCTCCAAAATCGTCCTGGTACACGTCCACATTGCTGTTCCACAGTTTGACAGGATCTCGACCAACTCGAAACTGGATATCGAAGGTCGTCTTGCCGGCAACAGTCCCCGTGTTCCCAACGATTGCGTAGTTGTCCAGCCCAATGCGGAGGATGCCGTTGGCATATTCGTTGGCCTTGATGCCGGCGAAATCTATCTTGACAGCGACAGTCCCATCTGCATTCGGCAGTGCCGATTTCACGGTTCCGTTGAGGCGCTTGTCCCCGAGCGCCGCGTTGCCTTGCGCATCATTGGCGTCCATATAGTCTCGTTCGATATGGAACGTCCGCCAAATCGTCAGTTGGTCGCTAATCATGCCTTGAAAGCCGGGGAGGCCGCCAGTCGTAGGGACAAAGGTCGCGGTCTGCTTCGGATCGTCCGTTTGGAATCGCTTGACTTCGCCCTTGAGGCAGGATGCCAACACGCGGAAGTTGTCGCCCGGTGCAAACGACGTCGCGAGCGTCACGTATGCGTAGAATTTGCCGTCGACGACGCTCTGGAAGACGGGGGACGCCACCTCCTGGTTTGCGTCCGAGTAGCCTTGCGCACCCATTGCTTTGAGACGCCCGGCATACCCACCTATCGGTGCCTGATCCGCTGGCCCATCAAGATTCGCGCCGATGGGGCATCCGAGGTTATCGTTGCCGGCCGCATCATGTTTCTTTCCGGTCGGGTCGCCGTCAATAGCTGGATCTTCGGAGGGGTCATCCACGTCGAAGGCGCGGAAGTAAACTTGATCGCCGGCGGCGACGTTTTCAACTTCAACCTTAACCCGCACCTTGTTCCACCCCATTGTGTTGCGGCCAGCAAGAGTGATCGCTTCCGCAAAGAGACGCCAACCACCTTTGAAGGCAGGCTCGCCATTGGTTCCGTTGGGATTCTTCGCATCCAGTACACCTGTTTCACGAGTCACGTTGCTTCCTTGATAGGAAACCTCGTAGGTGATGGACTTGATCGTCGGTTGCGCCTTGATGGCGATCTCCACTTCGTCGTCCGCAACGGCCTCCTGCCCCTGCATCCTCTGCACCTGATACAACACCGTCGCCTGCGATGTCGCCGCCGTTCCCTCCAGCCACAAGTCCACATTGCCGTTCTTCAGCCCGGCCAGCGGGCCCTGTGGGTTGGACAAGTCCATGGCCAGGCAGGGCGAGTCTTCGGGAATCAACGGGATGGAGAACAGCCGGGTGATGTCCAAGCCGGATGAATCGAAGACGCGCCAGGGGTTCGCGCTGGCACCGATGAGAATCACCTGAACCAGACCACGGGTCAGCCAATCCGGTACCTGGTCCAGCGTGATCTTCACCAGATCATCGTCAGGGTCACCGTCGTCGGAAATTGCCGCGACATCATCTTCATCGTCCCTCCGCAGCGCGACCGGGTCTTCCTCTTCGTCGTTGTTGACCAGCACCACGAAATCGGACGGGTTGCCGATGTTTTCGGTCTGCTCGGTAACGGGCTGGCCGAAGTTCAGGCCGGTGCGGTGAGCGGTCAGGTTCACGCCGGCCACGGTGATATTCAGTGTGTCGGACGGGCCGTCGTCGTTGAGCGTTACGGTGATGTGCTGGTCGGCCATCGAACTCGACACCGACACGCCTTCCACATAGAGGCGGCGGACGGCGCCGTATTCGGAATTGGGCACGGTCATGCCGGTGAGTTCCTGCACCGTATATTCGCCATCCGCCTCGATGTAGGTGGTGATATCATCGCCGTCGACAGCCCACAGACGCAGCCCGCCGCCGGATGCGGGGGCGTAGGTGTATCCGTCCTGGCCGTCGGCGGTGCGGGTGATCCCCGAGGGGTCGGAGGCCGTATAGTCGAAAGTGATGGTGTCGGTGCTGGCCAGGCCCGTCAGGTCGAGGGAGACTTGTGGGAACTCATTGTAGCGCCCCGCCGCGGCCTGACCGTATTCGTTGTCGTAGCCATCGGCGAAGTCGGGAATACCGTCGTGGTCCGTGTCGTGGTCGTTGACGGGGATGATCAGGCCGGGAGCGCCGGAGAGGTCTTCCATGGCCTCGGAGACGGTGCCGGCGTCGATGTTGGGATGGACGCTGTCGCGCGAAGCGGGCGCCAGGGATACGACATTGGAGAAACCGGACTCGCCGGCGCTGTTGCTGGCCACCACGCGGTAGTAGGTGGTATTGTTCGAGTCGGGGAAGACTTGGAGCGCCCGCACCTCATACCCGCCGCCACCACCAATGTTTGCGAAGGAGGGCAGATGGGTATCGGGATCGAGGAAGTCGGAGTAGGACGACGCTTCCACGGCGAAGCCGACGTCATTGGGCAGGCCGGCATAGTCCCAGGCCAGGAACGGGGCCAGGTTGCCCGATCGGGTGATCACATGAAGGTTGCTCGGCGCGGCGGGCGCGCCCAGTTGCGGCACATCGACATCCACCGGCACTGCCTCGGAGTCGGCGTAGGAACCCAGACCGTTGATTGCCTTCACGGAAACATCGAGTGTCCACGATGAGTTCCCGTTGGGAGTGGTGCCGATGATCCAGCTTGTCGCGCCAACGGTGGTGTAGATGATGGTGCTGGGCGTCTCGATTGCGTAGGCGCAGTCGGGGGCTGTGCTTCCGTTGGTCCAAGTGAGTTGTGCCTGATACGCAGAAATTGTTGTGGATGACACCGATCCGGGGGCGATGAGATGGGTGATGAAGTCCTCCGTACACCAGTCGGATGGGCCGCTGACGTTGAGAGCATGCACGCGGACCGTGTACTGGCGGCCATCGTCCAGGCCGTTGAGCGCGTAGGTGGTGGTGTTGGCAGAGAGGGGCGTGGTTGTAGCAAGAGTGAAGTCCAGCCCGTTGGCCGAGTATTCGACCTCGAACCCGGTCTCGCGCGCGGACGTGTCGGTCCAGAACAGGGCGATGGAGTTGGTGCCGATGTTGGATGCACCAAGCGACACGGGGGCCTCCGGGGGCGCGGGATTGGTGGTGATAGTCAGCGGGCCGGTCCATTCCGACCCCACGCCATCCTGCACCGCGCGAATCCGCAGGGAATATTCCGTCTGCGGAGACAACTGGTCAAGGGTGGCTATGGTCGCGTCGGGGCCGGCAACAGCAACCTGCGCAACTTCGTTGCCGGTGGAGACTTCGATCTCGAAGCCATCCTCACCGGTGGAGTTGTCGGTCCACTGGACATCGGCCAGATCGAAGCCGATATCACCCGCGGTGAAGCCCGAGGGCGCATCCGGCGGAACGGGCGTGGCGTCGGGCACATTCGTGGCCAGCGCTTCCACCCCCGAGGCGTTGTCGGCCTCGACGTGGAAGTAGTATTTCGTGTCCGGTGTCAGCCCCGTGCAGATGTAGGAAGTTTCGCTCACGCCTTGGGCGACACAAGTGCCCAGGGTGCTGGAATTTGTACTCTCGTAGACGTTGTAGACCGTGGCGGCCGTGCCCGACGGCGCGGTCCACCCGACTTCGACCTTGACGGGGCTGATGGCCGTCGCCGTGACGTCGGTGGGCGGCAGCGCGCCGGTGTCCATGGACGCCACGACGTAGCCGGAATTGCCGAGGCCATTGGCCGCGTAGACGCGATAGATGTAGGTGCAGTTGCCGTCGAGGCCCGTGTCGACATAGCCGGATTCGTGGTCGTCGAGCGCGATGGTGGTCCAAGTGTCGCCGCCGTCGTCGCTGCGCAGGACGGTGTAGTCCTCGTCATCAGCGGCATTGTCGGTCCAGGCGAGGGTGATCTGCGTCTGCGGGTCTTGCTCAGGGTCAACCGTGGCGGTGAGGTCGGTGGGGTATTCGGGGACGGCGGGAACGAGCACATCAAGCGCGTCGGTCGGATCGGAGAGAGTCGAACCGCATAGGGCACTGACGCGGAAATAGTATGTGGTGGACGGATGGAACGGGCCGGAGACAGTGAAAGCTTCGGCATCGGTCGGGGCGAAGGCGACGGCCGAGTAGGCGTCCGGATCGGAGTCGTCGGCCTGTTCGATGACGAACCCATCTTCAATGTCGGAATTGTCGGTCCAGGCGAGGGTGACATTCTGGCCGGAGGCGGTGCCGGTGAGGGTAAGGGTTGTGGGCGCGTCGGGAAGCAGGTCGGGGTACACGGGGGCGGCGTCGTACAGATACTCGTCATCCGTTGCCGTGGCGGAGATCGGCCCGGTGGGGGCGCTGGTGTAGGTGTGGGTGAGGCTGGGCGTGGCGGTGGGCCAGGCGATGTGCTGCACCGCCGAGCCGTCGGACCAGTCGATGGTCCACATGGTGATGCCATCGGGCGCGCTGAGCGTCAGGGTGTAGTCTTTGCCTTCGGCGATGGACGTGGTCGGGCCGGTGGCGGCGGGAGCATCCGGGGCCGCCGTCCCGGTAATATCCACGCCGGCGAAGCCGGCCAGATAGTCGTAGCAGTCGTTGTCCCCGAAATCCACGCGGGCGACGGCCCATGGCGTATAGTGGCCGTCGGCGGTGTAGGTGTGGGTGGCGGTGTCGGTGATGTTCAGGCCCGAGGCGGGGAGCCACTCCGGCGCGGCGTCATTCGTCCAGTAGACGTACCATCCGATCACCGGGTAGTCGGCGTTGGTCGGCGTCAGCGACAGGGAGACGGAACCGTCAACCGGAGTTGTTGCCGCGACGGAGGTGCCGATCGGGTCGGTGTAACAGTCGTAGGACACGGTGACGATGTCGACGGGATCGCCATCGCTGTTGACCTGCCCCGAGATGAAGGACTGATAGAAATCGGGAGTGTGCAGCGTGTTGCTGCCGGGGCCGAAGGTGAGGTGCAGGGCCGAGGCGAACGACTGCCACCGTTCGCCGCTGACGGTCACGCTGTCGGCGGCCGCGGCCTGGCCGTCGTTGCTACGCATATCAAGGAAGACATCCGGAGTGTGGGTGATGGCGATGGGCGGGATGGCGACTGAGCCGCTGCTGCCGGAGAGGGTGGTTGTGGTGCTGGAGTTGTTGATGGAGATGTTGTCGGCCGGGTTGGGCGTGACGAGAGTGAGGGTCTTGAGGTGGGCCGCGCTGATGGATTCCACGCCGGTGTAGCTGAAGGTCTGGAAATAGCCGGTGATGGAGCCGCTGCCGGCGGTGGCCGGGTCGGGGTTGATGGCAGCGCCCACGAGGTCGCCACCGGCGAGTTTGACGGTGTCCTGGCCGGCGTCAGCGTTGAAGAGCAGGGCGCCGTCCTTGAGGGGCGAGCCGTGGGAGTAGTCGAGGGTGACGGTGTCGTCGCCGGCACCGGCGTTGATGATGAGGGACCTGAGCTGCGAGCGCGTGCAGGTGCGGGGTGTTCCGGTGACGCTGGCGGCGTTGTAGATCTGCACCACGTCGGCGTCGGTGGGGCTCCGGCGGATGTACCAGTTGTCGTTGCCGGCGGTGCCGGTGAGGATGGCGGAGGTGGTGGTGAGATCGATGGCGTCGGTGGGGTCGGACAGGGCCGATCCGGTGAAGGCGACGAGGCGGAAGGAATAGACGGCGCCGGGGTCGAAGGGGCCGGGGAGGGTGATGGAAGTGGCGTTGGCGGCGGCGGTGGCGACCGTCGAGAAACTGCCGCCGTCCACGGCCTGTTCGATGTTGAAGCCGCCTTCAATGGCGGAGTTGTCGGTCCAGGTCAGGTTGATGTCGCCGTCGCAGTTGACCAGACCCGAGAGCGAAGTTGGCTCGGCCGGGTGAAGGTGGGGGGTGATCTGGATCACGTTGCAGGTGACGCCGTCAATGCTGGCGGTGGCGATGATGTCGCTGGTGGGGAGCGTGGTGTAGACGTGGTGTTTGACGGTGTTGGCGGTGGTGACGTGGTCGGTCTGGGTGTCGCCCCAGTCGATGTCCCAGACAACGTCATCGCTGGCGTGGAGCGTGAGGGGATAGTCGATGCCGTTGGCGTCGATGCTGGCGGGCTCGGCCGGGGCAGTGGCGGTGGCGCTGGCGATGTGGACCGTGACCGTGCCGGCGACGAAATCGACGCCTGACGACGCGCGGCCGACGACGTAAATGGTGTAGTCGCCGGGGTCGGTGTAGGCATGGGTGGCGGTGGCGTTGCTGCCGGAAAGGAGGTCGCGCGAATCATCCATCCAATAGACGTACCAGTTGGAGGCCCCGCTCACGGAGAAGGAGACGGACTGGCCGACGGCATAGGTGCCGAGGTCGGTCCGGCCGTTGGCGATCTGAGTCGCCGGCGCCGTGCTGCCCTGGTAGTAGGTGCTGACCATGGTCACGTCGGCATCGCCGACCTTGCCGTCGTAGTTGACGTCGCCCTGGTACCAGAACTTGCTGCTCTGCCCGTAGAACGTGCTGACGATGGTCACGTCGGCGTTGGCCACAAAGCCGTCGAGCGATGCATCGCCCATGCGCGTGGGACGCACGAACACGGTGTTGTCCCCGAGCGCAACTCCGCCGATGTTGTCGAACGTCAAGCCGATGTTCTCACGCATGTCGGCGGCATCGCCGAGGCCGAGGCTGGTGATTTCGGTGCTGAAGTGGTCATGGAACGACTGGGCAACCATGCTGCTCATGATGCCGGTGGAACCATCCCAGATGTGCGGGGGATTCTGGCCGAGACCCGCGGCGTTTCGGCCGGCGATGAGCCAGTTGCGGACATCGCCCGTGGTCGGGTTGCCGGTGGTGTTGGCATCCTGAATCATCAGGGCGCTGGCGTTGAGGTCAAGCTGCGCCGTGCTGGAGAGGTCGAGCGTGTCCACGCGGAGAACGCGGAGCGATTCGGCGGACATCTTCGCCTTGGCGTTGCCCTCGAGGGTCAGGGAGCCGAGCATCTGGTGGGTGATGAAATCGAGTTCGGCACCGGCGGAGACGGTGGCTTCGATGTCGGAGCCGTTGAGCTGGACGGTCGTTTTGGCGGCCGAAGTGGTGAACTTGTTGTCGCCGGTGCCGCAGTCGATGCGCATATAGGTGAAGCCGGTGGGGTCGGCATCGCCGGTGAGTTCGATGGTGTCGTCGCCGGCGGAGCCATCGTGGGTGGCGAGGTCGAGGACGATCTTGGGGACGTTGGCGGCGACGGAGATGGGCGGGAGGTCGAAGTCGTTGCCGCTGGTGGCGGAAATGTTGGCCACCCCCGCGTCCCGGTCGAGGGTGATCGTGTCGTCGGCGTTGGGAGTGACGAGAGTGACCGCGCTGAAGGCGGAGGCGGTGATGGACTCGACGTCGGTATAGCCAAAGTTCTGCGTGTATGCCTTGATGGAGCCGTGGCCGGTGTCGGTCCCGCTGGGGCTGATGGTGGCGCGGATGGTGGAGCGGCCGACGAGATTGAAGGTGTCGTTGCCGTCGCCGGCGTTGAAAGTCAGCACGTTGTCCTTGAGGGGCGTGCCGTTGGTGTAGTCGAGCGTGAGCGTGTCGTCGCCGCTGGTGCCGTTGATGGTGAGCTCGGTGAGTTCGGAGCGGCTATAGGTGTAGTCCGGCGTACCGGTGGGTGCGGCCGATGCGTAGACCTGGACAAGGTCGGCGTCGGTGGGGCAGAGGCGGATGAAGCCGGTGTGGAGGGTGAGGGTGGCGGAGGAAAGCATCCGGCGGGCTTCGAGGAGGTCGACGGTAGCGAGGCAGCGTGTGTGGGGAAATATCCACGTTCCATGACACGCGCTTTGGGTGACGCGTGGAGTTGCCGCGACGCGGGTGCAAGCGGCGGTCATGCGGCGATAGAGTGCGTACACGACCGGTGCCCAAGCGTCGTGGAGCGAAGTAAAAGCGCGGTGGAGCAAAGCAGAGGACATGAAGTCCTCCTCGAAGGCCGTTGTAACTTGTGGTCTTTAGTTCCCTGCGAAAATTCTAACCCGATGGCAGACAGTCTAATCCATTGCGTGGCGGATGTCAAAGGAATTGCGGGACAATGCCGGAAAATTATCATAATCGTAATAATTGGCGACTTGTGCTGCGACGGAGGGCCGCGATCAGCGATCGCGGCTACAGACAGACAGACAAAAACCGCGCCCAGGGACACGCCCACGCCGAGGATCAGGGCGGCCCGGTCGACGGTGGGCAATCGCGGGTGTTGTCAAATGTCGCCCGAATGAATGACCGTGCAAACGCACATGCCCACGCAAGCGTGGGCATGGCCGTGATTCGGATGACCGTCAGCGGGAGTCTACTTCCTTCCGATTTTCGTCAGGCCGAAGATCACGTTGCCGATCGTCTGGCCGGTCTTGAACTTCAGGGTGTACTTCTTGGCGGCCGGTTTGCTGTAGGTCATGCCGGCGACGGGGGGGATGACGCGGATGGTGTAGGTTCCGGCGCCCGGCAGGATGAAGGAGAACTTGCCGTCCAATCCGACCTGGACGAAATCCTCATTGCCGTCGAGCCGGCCATTGTTGTTCAGGTCGATGTACACGATCGCGCCGGCGAGGAACGATTCATTGCGGTCGCGAATGCCGTTGAGGTTGCGGTCGTCGAAAACATAACCCGACACGGTCGGCCGCGGCAGGTTGCCGGCGATCGGGGCGTCGACGATCTGGCCGTAGCCCACGACCACGTCGGAGAACCACACGCCGCTGGAGGGCTGATAGTTCGTCGCCCAGCGTTGGGCAACGCGATAGACGCCCGGCGCCAAACCGTTAAACACGTAGTTGCCGGACGTGTTGGTCTTCATGATGGGTTCGCCGACGTCGTACTGGCCGTTCTGGTTGGTGTCGAGGTAAACATCCGAGCCGGCCAGGCCGGGCTCCTTCGGATCCTGGACGCCGTTCTGGTTGAGGTCATAGAAGACCCGGCCGCGGATCATGCCCGTGGTGGTGTTGCCGAATTCCGGGGCGGTGGCGATCGTGCCGCGGGTGACGTTGACGGTGTAGTAGCTGTTGCCCGGCCGGGTCTGGCGGTATCCGCCGGGCACGATCTCGCGGATGACCTTCTGTCCCAGGGGGACCTGGTAGAATACATAGGCGCCGGTGGCGTCGGTGACGGCGGTCTGCTCGCCGGGGTCGAGGATGCCGTTGTTGTTGGAGTCGATGTAGACGGTCACGCCCGCCTGGCCGCTCTCGCCGAGGTCATGCGCGCCGTTGGCGTTCTGGTCCACGAACACCTTGCCGGTGACGCCGGACACGGGCTCGAGCCCGAAGAACACGCCCGAGAGCGGATCTTCCGGCGGGCCGGGATTCACCGTGGTGATCCGGTCGGAGACGATCGGGTTGGCCGCCTGCCAGACGGTGGGGTCGTAGGCCACGCGCAGGTGATATTTGCCGGTGAGGATGCCCTCGAAGGGCGGGGCCCCGGGGATGTTCAGGCCGGCCACGTTCTCGAAGCGGAAGACATACTGGCCGGCCTGGTCGGTGTAGGCGAAAGGCTCGTTGATGTCGAACTGCCCGTTGCCGTTGAGATCGATATAGACCTTCACGTCAGGGATGGGCGAATCGCCGGCGTCGTAGAAGCCGTTGCGGTTGGCGTCGTTGAAGACCTGCCCGACGAGGAACGTCGGGTCGACGATCTGCACGGTGAAGCGGTAGTCAACGAGCGGCAGGTACGGCTGGATCATCAGTTGGGCCGCGCCGGTGGCGATCCAGGTTGCGGTGTTGCCCCACGCGTCCGTGTGGCCGGTCAGGTCGATCACGATCGGCGTCGGGGCGGTCAGGTTCACGGTCGGGAACACGAGGTAATAGTAACCGTGCGAATCGGTGACGGCGGTCGGTTCGCCGGGGTCGAGGACGCCGTTCTGGTTGAGGTCGCCGAAGACGGTCCAGCCGGCCAGGAACGGCTCGCCCTGGTCGTAGAGTCCGTCGCCGTTGGAGTCGAAGACGACCGAGCCGGTGACCGCGAAATGGTCGGTCATCCCGAAGCTGAGCACGGTGGTCGAGCGGTTGTCGGGCAGGGTGACGGTGCGGACTTCGCCCGGTCCGGTCGACGACTGTTCGTCAATCACGCTGCCGTTGCCCACGGTGACGGTGTAGGCCCCGCTCCAGCGGGTCGAGGCCCGCATGTTTCCGCTGCCGAGCGTGGTGGTATCGACGATGAGCGTGTAGGTTCCGGCCGCCAGGTTGTTGAAGGCGTAGTTGCCGTTGGCGTCCGTGGTGACGAAGGGATTGCCGGCGCCGACCGCGCCCATGTAGACGCGGGCGCCGGCCAGCGGGACTTCGCCGGCGTCCTGCACGCCGTTGAGGTTGGTGTCCTGGAAGACCACGCCGGAGATGCGGCCGACGTTCACGCGGGACAGGCCGAAGTTGGTCCCGGCGACGACGACGTCGCCGGCCGTGTGGGGAATGACGTCGATGTAGCCGGCGGGGGCGTTGGTGGAGTACCAGTCGGGCGTCGGCGCGACGAAGGAGACGCGGACGTTCCCCGGCACCTGCGGCGGCAGCTCGTAGTTGCCGGAGATGTCGGTCCAGGTCATGGGTTCGCCCGGATCGAGCACGCCGTTGTGGTTGGTGTCGATGTAGACGACCCAGCCCGCGAGGCCCGGTTCGCCGAGTTGTTGCACGCCGTCGCGGTTGTTGTCCTGGAAGATCTTGCCCGAGAAGCCCACGGTGGTGGCGGCCGGACGCAGGCCGAAAACCTCGTTCGCCCGCGATTGTCCCGGCTGCATCACCAGGTCGTAGGACTGCGAAATCGGCTGGGTGATCGACCAGCCCAGGGGCGCATCCACGCGCAGGTGGAAGACGGGCTGGTTGGCCAGGGCGGGGAAGATGAACGTTCCGTCCATGGCGGTGGTGGTGGAGATCTCGCCGGGGTCGAGCACGCCGTTGTTGTTGGCGTCGATGTAGACGGTCCAGTTCGGCAGGTTGAGGTCGCCGGCATCGAAGGTGCCATTGGCGTTGGAGTCGATGAAGACCGACCCCGCGATGGCGTCGGTGCCGGTGACGCCGAAGTCGGTGTTGCGCCAGTACGACCCGGCCGGAATGTTGGTGCTGTAGGTCTGCGACGCCGGCCCGGTGATGCGCATGCCGGCCTGGGGAACGAGCCGGACGGTGTAGTTGGCGGCCGGAAGGTTGTCGAAGACATACCCGCCCTGGGCGTCGGTGACGACGCTTTGCTCGCCGGCATCGAGGATGCCGTTGTTGTTGGTGTCGAGGTAGACGGTCCAGCCGGGGACGCCGGCCTCGCTGATGTCCCGCGTGCCGGATCCGTTGGCATCGTCATAGACGGTGCCGGTGATCTGGACGGTGGTGGTGACGCCGAAGTTGATGTTGGTGGCGTCGTCGATGCCGTTGAGCGGGCCGATGTTCGTGTAGCCCCACTTGGGGTCGCTCATGCGCCAGCCGACGGGAAGCACGACGCGGGCGACATAGTTGCCCTGGGCCAGTCCGCTGAACTGATACACGCCGTTGGCGTCGGTGGTGGTGCTCGGCTCGGCGTTGTCGATGGCGCCGTTGAGGTTGTTGTCGAGGTAGACGGTCCAGCCTTGGAGGGGCTGGTCGACGCCGGCCTCGTAGATGCCGTCGAGATTGACATCCCGATACACCGTGCCGGAAATGTTGCTGGTGAGCAGCAGGCGGTTTTCCAGGCACTCGGCGATTGCCGAAGCCCTTCCGCCGGTGCGACGAGACTTGCGCGAAGTGTGATGTTGAGCCATGGTGTTGAGCCGCTTCATGGAAATAGACCTCATGGGACGTCGGACTATAACAGATGATGCGAGCCGCATAAAGGACGCCGCGGGGGGGATTTGTGTTGCGTCGGCGGATTTCTTTCGGGGCTGTGGGGCCAGCGTCCGCCAGGGCCAGCGTCCTCGCTGGCCATCCGGAGGCGCGGACCGTTTTGAATACAAGGCCAGCGGGGACGCTGGCCCTGCTACTGCCATCGCAACCACAGGCGCGGTTCAGGCGGCGTAATACTCGAAATGGAAGGTGATGGTCGCCCCGGGGGGCAGGTTGGCGCCGGTGTAGATGTGCAGGCTCTTGGTGGGGTCGGCAGGGTCGTTGAAGGGGTAGTCTGAGCCGATGTAGCTCACGCCGTTGAGGTTGACCACCTGGCCGGTCGGTATGTTCCCGATGTTGGCGCCGGAATCCTGGTCGTTGATCAGGTAGAGGGCCTTGACGCCCTGGCTGCCGGAGAGGATGGCGGTGGCCGACTTGACGGTGCCGCGGAACAGCGGCACGTAATAGTCGCTGACGCCGGCCTTGAGAGTGATGGTGACGTCGAGCGAAGTGGCGTTGGCGTAGACCCGGCCGTTGTCGTCGAAGCGGTCGATGAGGCCGAGGGGCGCGGCGATGAGGCTGCCCCCGGTCATGGTCACGTCGCCGAAGTGGTATGTGCTGTTCTGGCCACCGCTGTCGACCAGGACAGTGGGGACGAGGGAGTGGATGGAGATCTTGTCGAGGGAGGTGCCGAAGCTGCCGCCGGTGAGGTGGAAGACGTCGCCGATGCTTCCGGTGGCGGTCTGATAGTCGATTGCCAGGTTGGTCACAGTCGTATTGTGGGCCCAGCTTTCGAGGAACACGGCGGGCGCGAGGGAGTCGGAAGTGACGCTGACATTGCTGAGGGAGACGTTTTCCGACTGCCAGGCCGTCAGCACGCGGCCGGCCGCGCAGTGGGGGTGCGTGAGTTGGCCGGTTACGTTACGGATGGTGACATTCTGCGAGTCGGAAGCCTGGGCGGCGATGGAGAAACGGCCGGAGATGGTGTCGATGGTGACGTTGGCGGCGCGGTCGATCCAGATGTCGGCGTCGGGCGTGGCGCGAGTGGTGTAGTCAAAGCGGACGTTGTGTACCGTGACGTTCTGGACGTAAGTCCGGGCGACGCAGAGGCGATTGACGAACTGGCCCTGGATGATGTCGTAGGGGACGGGTGTGTCGATGGTGATGGTGGAACCGGTGTTGGCGATGACCTTGACCATCCGCGCCCAGTGTTCCTCGTAGGGGTCGTTGGGGTCCTGGCCCAGTTGCATGAAGACGATCGTGCCCGGGGGCACCTGTGCGAGCGGGGCGGCAACGGGGAAGGTGGTTTGGCCGGCTTTCACGGGCGCGGTCCAGGTGAAGGCCTGATCGGACAGAGGGCTCTGGATCATGACGACCTCATTGTCCGGCCAGGCGGAGGTGTCGAGGAGGAGCGTGGCCCCGTTGCCTTCGAGGTTGACGTTGTTCTGGATGACCAGTCCCTTGCCGAGCCGGTAGGTCTTGCCGGCGTCGAGAACGAGCGTGTCGCCCGCGGGGGCGGTGTTGATGGCGGCCTGGAGCGCCGGGGCGTCGTCGACGATGCCGTCGCCGACGGCGCCGACATCGTGGGCGTAAATGCTCGAGTCAAGCGCCGTGAGGAATTGCGAGGAGTAATTGTTCATGCTGCCGCCCGATGCATCGTTGACGCTGGTCACCGTGATGTTCGCCGTGGCGGTGGCGGTGCTGAAGGCGGTGGTGCCGCCGCTGGCGGTGGCGTCCGCCCTGGTTCCCGGGGCGCCGCTGGTCTGGTCCCAGGCGCGGAAAGTGACCGCGGCCGTGGTCCCGTTCAGTCCGTCGGGCACGAAGCGCAGCCTGTCGGCCGACCGCAGCAGCAGGGCCGAATTGCCGGCCACCGTTCCGACGGCATTCCAGGCGCCGCCACCGTCGAGGGAATACTGCCAGGTTCCCGTGCTGCTGTTGAGGCCGGTGAGGGCGATGCCGTTGACGGCGCCGGTATCGACATCGGTCACCTTGCCGGAGATCAGGGTCGAGACCGGGTCGCCGGCATTGGTGGTCTGGTCCTCGGTGATGGCGGTGAAGTTGTTGGCTCCCGCGAGCACCGGGGCATCGTTGACCGATGCGATCGCCATTGAGGCCGTGGCGGTCTGGCTGGAGTAGGCGCTGGTGCCGCCGCCAGAACCCGGATTGGCATAGCCGGGCGTGCCGTTGGTGGATGCGGTGCCCGTGGTCTGGTCCCAGGCCACGAAAGTGAAGGCGGCTGTTTCCCCGTTGAGGCCATCGGGGACATAGCGCACCCGCGTGGTGGAGGCAATCAGCAGGGCGTTGCCGGCCGAGACGGCGCCGAAACCGCACCAGGTGACGCCGTCGGTGGAATACTGCCAGGATCCGTTGCCGGTCTTGCCGGTGATGGCGATCCCTTTCAGCGCGCCGGTGTCGACATCGGCCCAGGAGGCGGAAGTGAGGATGGTGCCGGCGGTAGTGACGCTGGAGGTGGTGTTCTCATTGGTGCCGGCCAAGGTGACCGTGGCGCCGTTGCTGATCGTCGGGGCATCGTTGACGCTGGTCACGGTGATGTTCGCGGTGGCGGTGGCGGTGCTGAAGGCGGTGGTGCCGCCGCTGCTGGTGGTGTCCGCCCTGGTTCCCGGCGTGCCGCTGGTCTGGTCCCAGGCGCGGAAAGTGACCGCGGCCGTGGTCCCGTTCAGTCCGTCGGGCACGAAGCGCAGCCTGTCGGCCGACCGCAGCAGCAGGGCCGAATTGCCGGCCACCGTTCCGACGGCATTCCAGGTGCCGCCGCCGTCGAGGGAATACTGCCAGGTTCCCGTGCTGCTGTTGAGGCCGGTGAGGGCGATGCCGTTGACGGCGCCGGTATCGACATCGGTCACCTTGCCGGAGATCAGGGTCGAGACCAGGTCGCCGGCATTGGTGGTTTGGTCCTCGGTGATGGCGGTGAAGTTGTTGACTCCCGCGAGCACCGGGGCGGTGTTGGCGCTGCTGGCGGTGTTTGCGGGTTTGGCCGCGACGCGGAACCGGGCGGCGGCGCCGAGCAGGATGCTGGAGCCCGAGCCCTTCACGCTGCGGAGTTTCCCGGCCACCGCGGGCAGGGAACTGACGTTGATGGTGTCCCTTCCCTTGAGTCCATCGATGGCGATCAGGCTGACGGCCCGGGCGAGAAAAGTGGACCGGCGTTTGTTGATCTCCACGACAATGCGGTCGTTCTTCGCGGCGTTCTTGACTGGCTGCAGCGAGACTTTGATCTGGTCGTTGCCATTGGTGCCGACGATATTGAGGGTTCCGTGGCTCAGCGAGGCCGATAAAAGCTGCCGCGGTTCGAGCGCTTCGAGCATCGGCGTTTGACCTTCCCTGCAGTTGCCGTTCGTACTCATATGTACAACCTTCGTAGACACCGCAACGTTCCCAAGCCGGCCAACGGCTCCAACTTGCTCAGGTTGACATACGATTCATTGGCGCGGCGGGGCAAGGCGGTTCGGGCTATCGGGGCTGGTTTGTTAAGCTGTACGGAGTGTGCGGGGAGAACGGCCGGTAATGTGGGCGTGCGGTTTGCAGCCGCGATCGCCGATCGCCGATCGCGGGTCGCGGCCGCGATGAGCTGTCGCGGCTACAGCGGTATGCGAGTACGCAAACCTTGGGCTTGGCGCCTGCGGCCCGTTGGGCCGCTCATTCGATCCTCATGCACCCGGGATCAGGCATCAGCCGCGAAAGCGCGTGCAAGCCGCCTCGTATCCGGCTACACTATGTGTCATGCGGGGACTGGAGATCATCCTCCCGTGGCTGGCTGGTGCGGCCGGGGTGTTGGCGCTGGTCCTGCTGCCGTGGGGCTGGCGCGGGCGGCGGGTGAGCGAGCACCCGCACTGCCGGCGCTGCGGGTTCGATCTGTTCGGCCTGCCGCCCACCAGCCGGCGATGTTCGGAATGCGGGGCTGATCTGGGCAAGCCGAAGGCGATCCGCAGCGGCCGGCGCGAGCGCTATCGCGGGCTGGTGCTGGCGGGGCTCGGGCTGCTTCTGGCCTGCGCAGGCTTCTGGGGATACGCCACCACGCAGCGGCTGCGGAGCCTCCCGGCCGCCGACAAGCCGACGTGGTGGCTGTTGGTCAACGCGAAGAGCAAGACGCCGGCGGTTGAGCAGGCGGCGATGGGCGAGTTGCTCGGCCGGTACGACAAGCATGCGCTGACGCCCAAGCAGACGGCCGCGTTGATCGATCGGCTGCTGGATATTCAAGGGCGTGCGGGTGTGAAGTGGTCGCGGGAGCGCTCGAGAATCATCGAGGACGCCCGCCTCAACGGGCATCTGAGTGATGACAAATGGGACCGCTATTTGCGGCAGTCGGTTCGGTTCACCCTGGTGCTCCGTTCCAGCAGTCGTTTGTTCGACGCGCTTCCATTTGCGATTGCCATGGCCTACCTGCCTGCGACTTCCATAAAAGCCGACTTCCGGATCGGTGGCCTGGAAATCGCCGGCATTCCCTGCCCCGTACCGGAGAAGATGGGGCGAACTTGGTCGGTGAGTGCGGATCTTGTGAAGGGGGGGTTCATCAGGTTGCCGCAAGATCTCTTCGCCAGGCTTCCGTCGGGACCCAATACCGTCAAGGCGTGGTTGGACGTGGATTTCTCCTATCCGGGAAAGGATTCCAACAAGATCGAGCGGCGACTGCGTATTCCGGTCGAGGCGCAGTTCACGCTCGTTCCGGCCGGGATGCAGGCGGTGATGCTGGTCGCTCCGGCGGAGCATCAAGCGGCCATGCGTTCGGCGGTGAGCATCCGTCGCACCGGCAGCGTCCGGCGTCCGCAGATCACGATCGAGGCGAAGTCCACGCCGGTGCCGATGGCGGCACAGGTCTGGGTTCGCGGGGTGGATCGCCAGCGGTTTGCGGGAACACTCTGCAATTTCTCCGAATGGCCGGGGACAAGATCCGCCGTGTGCGATCTCGCCGACTTCGATGCCGACTATGTAGACATTGTCCTTCGCCCCGACCCGGAACTGACCGTCGAGACGATGAAGGTCACGGAGATTTGGGGGCAGGAGATTCTGCTCGAGCATGTGCGGGTGCGGTGAGGCGCGGGTGGCCGTCTGCCCGCGTTCGGAGTTCGCGTTCGGAGTTCAAGCTTCAGCTTGTCTTTCCGCAGAAACGCCCGCCAGACACGCTAAAGCGTGAACTCCGAACGGGTGTGCCCAAGAATCCGGGCAAGTGCCGCCGGTGCCCTCACCGGCAGGGTCGTCCACCGACCAAGACCGCCAGTGAGGGCACTGGCGGCACTGTTGCGACGAGTGTCGCCCGGATTCTTGGGCGCACCCCTCCGAACGGGCCGAGATGCGGAGCTGGGCGTTTGGACGGATCGCACGGTATGATCCACGCCGATGACAAAGGCTCAAACACAACTGCTCCAGTCCCAGTTGTCCGACACCACCCAGCCGGGCACGATATTGCGGGATTTTCAGGCGATGCTCGATTTCATCGGGCCGGAAGGACTGCCGGTGGCCAGCAAACACCGGTTGTTTCCCATGAAGGAAGTCCCGCGGCTGAACGAGCGGCTGGGCAATCCGCTGCAGCTCCAGCTCGAACGGCCACAGTTGCGGTCGTATCCAAACGTGGCCGGGTTGTACATGATTCTGCGGGCCAGCGGGCTGGGGGTGGTCCGCGGCGCGGGCGAGAAGGCCCGGCTGATGATCGAACCGGCCATGCTCGAGCGCTGGAACCGGCTGAGACCCCTGGAACGCTACCTCAATCTTTTTGCCGCCTGGACGCTGCGCTCCAGCGGCGAGATGGTCGGCGACGACGATCGCGCGACGCTCGACGGCCTCCCATTCACCTGGAGTGACAGGGCAACGGTATGTTACAAGACGCCGAGCGAAGCGTCGTCGACGGGATGCTATGGCCGCAACAAACTCGTGTTCGCCATGTTCGGGATGATGGAGATCGAGTCGGGCCACAGCAAAGCCGGCAAGGGCTGGTGGCCCACGCGGGTGCAACAGACGGATTTCGGGCAGGCTCTGATGGCCGCGTTTACCGAGGCGGTGCGCGCCGATGACTTGGCCCTGATCCGCATGACCGGCCGACCCGGACACCGGGTCGATCCCGTGGACTGTCTGCGCCGATTGTGGGCGAAACTGTTTCCCGCATGGAAACAGCTCCTGGCCGACCCGAAGACGACACCGGCCGCCGAAGGAACCTGGCTGCTGAAGGTATCGCTGGGCAGAGTCTGGCGGCAACTGGCCGTGCCCTGCGACACCGTCCTGGCCGACCTCGCATCCATCATTTGCGACGTCTTCGACTTCGATTTCGATCATCTGTACGAGTTCATCTACACGGATACCACCGGAACCCGGATCACGGTTTGCGACCACCGCGAGCCCGATGGTCTGGCCGGCGACGAGGTGACCGTCGGCGAGGCGCTGCTCCACCCCGGCGAGCAGATGCAGTTCAGGTACGATTTCGGCGACAACTGGGAGTTTCTGGTGGAGGCCGGGGAGCTTTCTCCCGAGACGCAGGATGACGTCGAGATTGTCAAGGAACACGGCAAGGCGCCCGCACAGTACGGCGATTGGGAAGACGAAGACGAGTAGCGCGTGTCGGGGCAGGCGTAGGATCCGGATTAAACACGAAGGCACGAAGACACGAAGCGGTTTCTGGAGTCGGGAGGCACGGCGCAGAAACTGCCCGCGTGCGTAACCCTTTGCGCCGCGAAGAGATAACCGCTAATTCCCAGAACTGATGCAACTCATTATTTGTAATGGGCTTGCAATCATGGGACTTTCCTTTCTTTTCTGGCACGCCGCTTGAACTGCCGCAGGGTTGACCCTAGCGGGAGTAGTGCGCATGGATGACGCACGTGATGACATCGGACGACGGATCGTCGAGGCGGCCAGGCTGGCGGTCTGGCTTCACCTGCAGGCCGAGCAGGATGCTCAAAGCAGGGCCAGCGTCCTCGCTGGCTTGGAATGCCAGCCGGTTTGCGCCTCAGGAAGGCCAAGTGGGGCCAGCGTCCTCGCTGGCCGGGAATGCCGGACGGCTTGCGCTTCAGGAAGGCCAGCGGGGACGCTGGCCCTACGGGCGGAAGGAGGCCGCGAATGATCTACGGCCTCTATGCCTCCGCCTCGGGGGTGCGGGCCAGCTCGCACCGGCTCGACGTCATCAGCAACAACCTCGCCAATTCCGAGACCACCGGTTTCAAGCGCGACCTGGCCATCTTTCAGGAACGCCGGACGGCGGCGGCCGGCGACGGACTGAATCCGGCGCAGCACAGCAACCCGGAGCTGGAGAAGCTCGGCGGCGGGATGCTCGTGGGCCAGACCAGCGTCGATTTCTCCCAGGGCGATCTGGAAAGCACGGCCAAACCCCTGGATTTCGCCCTTCAAGGACGCGGCTTTTTTGCCGTCCGCGACGGCGCCACCACGGCGCTCACCCGCGATGGACGCTTCGCCACCAGCAAGGACGGTTACCTGGTTACGGCGACCACCGGGCACCGGGTCCTGGATACGAAGGGCCAGCCCATCCTGCTCAAGAAGGACGTTCCGATCACGATCGGCGGCGACGGCAGCATCTCGCAGGGCCACGACGTCATGGGCAAGGTCGGGGTTTTCGACGTACCCGACCCGCGCGAACTCACCAAGAGCGGGCAGGGTCTGCTGCAAGGCCCGGACCTGGGCAGGCGGCTGAAGGCCGGCGATGCCACGATCGTGAATGGGGCGCTGGAACAGTCCAACGCCGATCCGATGCGGGAACTGGCGTCGTTGATGGATGCGTCGCGGACGCTCGAAGCCAACGCCAATCTCATCCGCTATCAGGACCAGACCCTGTCTCTGCTGGTGAACGTCGGCAAGATCTCGTAGGCAGCCCAGGCCGCGATGACCCATCGCGGCTACAGGAATCGGAAATATGGCGATCATCGCACTGAACTCGGCGGCCACCGGACTTCGAGCCCTCTCGACGAAGCTCGACGTCATCGCCAACAACCTGGCCAACAGCGAAACCACCGCCTTCAAGGCCAGCCGGGTCAACTTCGAGGAACTGGTCTACCAGACGCTCAAGGAGCCCGGCACGAGCAACGCGGCGGGAGACCTCTCCCCGGCCGGCACGTTCGTGGGGCTGGGCGTGAAGGTCAGCAACACGCAGCTCGATCTCGAGCAGGGCACCATGGAAAGCACCAATCGGCCGCTCGATGTCGCGATTGTGGGCAACGGTTTCTTCCGCGTGAAGATCATGCCGGGCATTGGCGATGGCTATGGCTACACCCGCGCCGGCAACTTCTTCACCAACAAGGACCAGAAACTCGTCCTGGGCATGGGTGATGGTTATTTGGTCGACCCGGCGATCTCCATCCCGCCCACCGCCACCGGCATCGCGATCAGCAATGATGGCAAGGTGGACTACCTGGTTCCCGGCCAGATCGCCCGCCAGCAGGCCGGCCAGATGAAGCTTTACAATTTCATCAACCCCAACGGGCTGACGCTGCTGGGCGGAAATATCTATCTGCAGACTGAGTCCTCGGGCCAGGCCACGCAGAACAACCCGGGCCTGGATGGGCTGGGCACGTTGCAGCAGAACTTCCTCGAAGGCAGCAACGTCGACCCGGTCAAGGAACTGGTGTCGCTGATCAAGACCCAGCGGGCCTTCGAGCTCAACAGCCAGTCGATACAGGCCGCCGACCAGGCCCTGCAAACCATCGGCAATCTGAGGCGCAATTAACGGGTGGGCACTGCCCACCATCCGGTGCGGAGCACACGGAGGTATGCTATGAACGACAACCCGGCCAAGGTGAGACGCGGGATGACAGACAAGAATGTCTGTCCTACCGGTCGTGCAATGACAGACAAGAATGCCTGTCTTACCGGCCGTGCAATGACAGACAAGAATGTCTGTCCTACTGGTCGTTTCAACATTCTGCTGCTGCTGTGTCTGGCGACCCAACTCCTGGTGACCCAGTTGTGCCGCGCCGACGACCTGGTCTTCCAGCCCGATCCGGCGTCACAGCGATTCATCGCCACCGACTCGCCGCGGATGATCGCGCTGGAGCTGAAGGAAGAGGCGTCCGTCTTCGGGCCGGCCGTACGCCTCAAACACGTCGTTCGCTGTTCCCAGGCGGACGCCGCAGCGCTCGACCACACGCTGGAACTCGTTCTCTGCAAGATCGAAAAGCCCAGGCAGGTGGTGACCGTCGAGCTCTCCGGACTGAAGAAGACGCTCGAGGAGTCAGGCGTCAGTCTGCTCACGGTCCAGTTCAGCGGCGCCACCGCGTGCAAGATCAGCCGCATGGACGACCCGGCTGACGCCCTGGTCAAAGAACGCGCGGAACCGGGAACAGCGGCAGTGGCGGCGCCCGCGACAACGCGGCCGACCGGGGCGGCCAGTTCCAGCATCGAGCCGCTCGATCCGCAACGGGCGGCGACGGGGCATTTCCACACGCTGGGCGAGCTTCTGGCGCAGGAAGCTGCCGAACGTTTTTCGCTCGACCCCGAATCCGTCTCCATCCGCTATCGTCCCGAGGATGACAAGCTGGTCGGCCTCAGCGAACCCGCCTGTCGCTTCCGCATCATGCCGCGGAAGCAATCCAATATCGGGGAGGTGACCTGGGATGTGCTGGTGGCCAGCCCCGAGGGGGAGAAGAAGGCGGCGATCACCGCCAGCGTCAAGGTCTGGCGGACGCAACTGGTCACGGCCAAAGCCCTGGCTTTCCGGCAGCTCATCCGCGCGGACGACATCCGGGAAACCCGCATCCTGGTGGACCGGCTGACGGATGATTATCCGCTGGCCAAGGACCAGCTCGTCGGCTGCGAGGCGGCCCGCGATCTGGGGCCCGGCGTGGTTCTGAACAACCGCCTCGTCCAGGCGACTCAGCTCGTCCGCACCAACCAGCTCATCAACGTTACCGTCGACCGCGGGGGCATCCAGCTCAAATGGGTTGCCGAAGCCCGCGAGAACGGGACCTTCGGGCAGATCATCCGCATCCGGCGACCCGGCACGCGCGAGGAATTCCAGGCGCGAATCACCGGCGAAGAACAGGCGACCCTGGTCGGCGGCAGCGACGCCGCGCCGGTCGCAGCAGGGAGATAAATCATGAGGCAACTGATTGTTCTAACAGCGGTCATGGCGATTTCGACGGCGGCGCTGGCGCAGGAGTCCGGGCCGGCGCCGCGGGCGCCGGTTTCCACGGGCGTTCCGGTCCATGAGCCGCTCACGGTTGGACAGATGATGCAGAACAACGGAGGCTCGCTGTATCTGGCGGGCGCTACGGTACGCAGCGAAGTCTCCCGCCGGACCACGCCTCCGGTCGGCGGGCTGATGTTCGTGACCGCGCCGGAGCCCAAGCAGCTCAAGAAACACGACATCATCACCATCATCATCCGCGAGGAAAGCGAGGTCACGTCGGACGCCACCAGCGACCTCAAAAAGAGCAGCGACTTCAACGCCGCCGTCCAACAGTTCGTCAAGTTCAGCCTCAAGAACATGAGTCTCCAGGGCGGCGGCCAGGGCGCCGTCCCCCCGGCCGTCCAGTGGGGCATCCAGAACAACGCCAAAGGCGAAGCCCACCTCGACCGTGCCGACAAATTCACCACCCGCATCGCCGCCGAAGTTGTCGACGTCAAGCCCAACGGCACGATCGTCATCCAGGCCCGCAAATCCGAGAGGCACGACGACGAGCTGCAGGAACTCATCCTGTCCGGCATTTGCCGCGGCACCGACGTCACCCCGGATAATTCCGTGTATTCCTGGCAAATCTACAATCTGCAGATCGAGAACCTGACCAACGGCACTGCCACCGCCACCACCACGCCCGGCTTTCTTCACAAGGCCCTGGATATCGTCAATCCCTGAACCGGCATTTGTTATTGGTTGTTGGATCGGATGGATCGCGACAAACAGGAAGAACGCCACAATGAAGACAAATAACAAACCACAAATAACCAATAACCACGGCGCCCGCGCCGTGGCCGCGGTGCTGGTGGTGGTCGCGGTCATCTTTGCCGCGCCGATTCAGGCCGCCGTCAAGATCGGCGACCTCGCCCGGCTGAGCGGCGAGCGGAAGAACGTCCTGGTCGGCTGGGGCCTGGTCTTCGGGCTCAAGGGCACCGGCGACGGCGGACAGTATCTCCCGGCCATGCGGCCACTGATGGAGATGCTCAAGAAGCTCTACAATCCCGTGTCCCTGCCGGAACTGGGCGACACCAAGAACGTCGCCATCGTCACGTTAACGGTGGCATTGCCCGCGTCGGGCGTGCGCAACGGCGAAGAACTGGACGTGAGGGTGACGAGTACCGGCAGCGCCAGCAGCCTCAAGGGCGGCCACCTCATCGCGGCTCCGCTGTTCGCGCTCAACCCCGACCTCGGCATCTTCGGCCAGGCCACCGGCGACATCGAGCTCGAAGATCCCTCGAATCCCAACAGCGGAATCGTCCGCCAAGGCGCCCTCATCGACGTCGACCTTCCCGTCAAGGTCGTTGACGAAACCGGCCACCTGACCCTGATTCTCAACGAGTCTTCCGCCCACCGGGTCACCGCGTCCACGATTGCCAAGATCATCAACGATGCCGAGGGCAACAGCGAGCAGATTGCCGTCGCCGTCGACGGCAAGAACGTGGTGGTGGCCATCCCGAGCAACGAGCAGACCCGTTCCAACGACTTCATCAGCCGGATCCTCCAGCTTCCGGTCCGCATCATGCCCACCGAGGCCCGCGTGGTCGTCAACCGCAAGACGGGCACGATCGTCATCACCGGCGACGTGGAGATCAGCCCGGTGGTCATCAGCCACCAGGGGCTGACCATCACCACCGTCACCCCGGCCCCTGTAGCCACGGCGCGCAGCCCGGTCACCAACGAACGACGTGCGCTGGCTCTGGATACGACCGGCACGGGCGGTCCCAAGCTGCGCGACCTCGTCGATGCCCTCGATGCCATCAAGGTTCCCGCCAACGACCGCATCTCGATCCTGGAGCAACTGGAAAAGAGCGGATACCTGCACGCCAAGTTGATTGTCGAATGACACGCAGACACGCGTCGGAGACGCAAGATGCCCATCGCAGCAGCCAAAACCTCACACGCCGCGGGAAACGGCCCCCTGGTCAAGCCGGCACAGCAGCTCGTGTCCCATGCTTTCTTCGGGGCCATCCTCAAGCAGATGCACCAGAGCCCGTGGCGATCCGCGATGTTTTCGGGCGGACAGGCCGGCCGCAGTTTTGAATCGCTTCTCGACGACCGGCTTGCCGACCGCATGGCCAACAACCACAGCAGCCGGAAGCTGGTGAATTCCATCGTCAAGAAGTTGGAGAAGAAGACTGGTGGGGACCGCTCGCCGAGCGGTCCGTTGCACGCCCGGAACGGCGGTTTCGGCGAAACCGCCCTACCGCAGGCCGAGCACGGCGGTTCCGGCGAAACTGCCCTGCCTTCGACCCTGTCGCCACAACCCGTCGCAGACCCGGTTGATACCGTTTTGTCCAACGCCGCGGCTCACCTCGGCTTTCTGTCCCAGGCGCCCCGAATCGACCTGAAAGGCTGAATATGCCCCTCAGATCAGCAAACGTAGGGTCCGCTTCAGCGGACGCGGAGAAGCGTGCGGCAACCGGATCGCGTCCGCTGAAGCGGACCCTACAGGTCTACAGGTCACAAGTTTGAAAGGCTGAACATGCCCGTGCAGATCAACGATCTTCAGTTCCTCCTGCAGCAACTCGTGGCCGAGCATGAGAAGATGCTGCGTCTGCTGGAAGACCAGCACCGGGCCCTGCGTGCGTTGGATGCGCGGCGGGTGCAGGAACTCTCCGCCCAGCAGGAAGCCTCGCGGCTCCGCATTGCGGGGCTGGAAAGCCGACGCCGCCTGATCCTCCAGCAACTGTGCGTGGCTTCACGGCTGGCCGGCGAACCCACGATCACCCGGCTGGCCGCGATGTTTCCGCAGGCGGGAGAGACGCTGCTGGCGCTGCGCGACAAGCTGAAATCCCTGGCGGCGGCGATTTCCAACCGGGCGCAGATTGCCGGCAAGGTGGCCGGGGCGCTGCTGGGGCACCTGAACACGGTGGTTCGTCTAATCGCCGGGGCGACCGAACAGGCGGGGCTGTACAACAAACAAGGCGTTCACGCCATGGCCAGCCGGATTGGAGTCATGGAAGCGGTGGCTTGAATGCGCAGGGTCCGCATTGCGGACCATTTGATGGGCATTGAAGAACGTTCGAGTTGGAAAGCGAAAAGGTCCGCGGTGCGGACCCTACAGATATGTCTTTGATGGGCGTACTCAACATCGGCAAGACGGCGCTGGCGGCGCAGCAGGCGGCCATTCAGGTCACCTCGAATAACATTTCCAACGCCGGCAACGCCGACTACGCGCGCCAGATCGCCAAGCTGTCTCCCGGCGTCGAAGTGGGGATTCAGCCCGGTGTCAGCATGGGCACTGGCGTTTACCTGGACTCCGTCTCGCGACAGGTCGACGATGCCCTCGAAGAGCGCATCCGCGCCAGCACCTCCGACGATCAGGCCGCCGGCCTCAAGCAGCAACAGCTCACCCAGGTTGAATCCGTATTCAACGCTCTGGGCGACAACGATCTTTCGTCACAGCTCTCCACCTTCTTCAATAGCTGGTCGAGTCTGGCCAACAATCCCCTGGACCAGGGTCTGCGGCAGGTCGTCCTGCAGACCGGGGACACCATCACCAACACCTTCAAGTCCATGCGGGCCCAGTTCAACAGCATCGCCAGCGACGCGGACAAACAGCTTTCCACTCTCGTCACCCAGGCCAACCAGTTGGTCGATCAGGTCGCCAAGTACAACCAGCAGATCGCCGTCGCCCAGGCAGGCACCGGGCAGGGGGCCAATGCGCTCTGCGACCAGCGCGATGCCGCTCTCAAGCAACTGTCCCAACTCGTGGACATCAAGGTCCAGGACACCGGCAATGGCATGGTGAACGTCATGATCGGCTCCGAACCGATCGTCCTTCAGGACACCAGCCGGGGGTTGCAACTCAGCACGACCCAGGTCAACGGCAAGACGGAAACCGTTCTTGCCACCGTGGCCCACGAGGCCGAACTCCAGCCGACGAGCGGGCAGATCGGGGCCCTGCTGTCGATGAAGTCCGACACCAGCGTGGTCGACCAGCTCGACAGTCTGGCCGGTAATCTCATCTTCGAACTCAACAAGCTCCACTCCAGCGGCCAGGGTTCCCAGTGGCTGACCACGGCCACGGGCTCGAACAAGGTCGCCGATCCGGCCGCCGCCCTCAACACCGCCGGCGCCGGCCTTCCGTTCACGCCGACGACGGGCAACTTCATCGTGCAGGTTCGCCAGAAGAGCACGGGCCTGGTCACCTCGCAACTGGTCAACGTCGATCTCGACGGCCAGAACAACAACGACACCACGCTTACGTCGCTCGCCGCGGATCTGTCCACCGTCACCGGCCTGAATGCCTCGGTCGCCAGCGGCCAACTGAAGATCTCAGCCCAGTCCGACTACGAGTTCTCGTTCTCCCAGGACACCAGCGGCACGCTGGCGGCTCTCGGGGTCAACAGCTTCTTCACGGGCACCAACGCCAGCGACATTGCGGTTTCGGCCGACCTCAAGGCCCAGCCCGCGTTGCTGGCGGCCGCTGCCAATGGGGACCAGGGTGACAACACCAACGCCCGGGCGATCGCCCAGCTTGGGTCAACAGCCCTTTCCGGGCTGAATGGACAGAGCCTCAGTGTCGCCTATGATTCGCTCGTAACCGCCGTGGGCACGGAGTCTTCCAATGCCAAGACGGCCCAGCAGGCCACCCAGGCCGTCAGTGACACGCTGACGAGCCAGCGGGAGAGTCTCTCGGGGGTCAGCCTCGACGAAGAAGCCACCAATCTCATCCAGGAGCAACGTGCTTACCAGGCCGCCGCCCGCGTGATTTCCACGGTCGACCAGATGATGCAGATGCTCTTGCAGATCACGTAGGAACCCAACCATGTCGGTCACATCCATCAACACCGCCCGCGTCTCGCTCGTCCAGCAACTGTCCGTCGTCCAGCGACAGCTCTCCAGCAACCAGACCAACCTGCTGGACGTCCAGACGCAGCTTTCCACGGGCAAACGTCTCAACAAGATCAGCGACGACCCGGCCGCCGGGGCTGCCGTGCTCCAACTGCGCAAGACCCTGGCCGACCGCCAGGCTTATGCCGACAGCCTCACGACTGTGTCATCCAATCTGGGCCAGGTTGACAGCACGTTGAGCAACCTCACGGACATGCTCCGGCAGGCCCAGCAGACCGCCTCGGCGAACGTCGGTTCGATTGTCTCGGCCAGCGACCGCACGGCCGCGGCTTCCGTGGTTTCCAGCCTCTACGACCAGGTGCTCAGCCTCGCCAATCAGCAGAATCAGGGCGTCTATCTGTTCGGCGGCGACCAGGGGGCCACCGCTCCCTATGTTGCCGATCTTGGCGGCATCCGCTTTGACGGCTCCCAGAAGGTTCTGGCGAATGAAGTGGACGAAGGGGCCTCGCTGGCCCTCAATGCTCCGGCCGGGTCGATCTTCGGTGACCTGTCCGGCAGAGTAGCCGGCTCGGTCGATCTCACGGGACCCAACGCCCAGGCTCCGCTGACGCCGCTCACGCAACTGGCCGATCTGAAGGGCGGCGTGGGGCTCGACCTTGCTTCGGGTTTCGTGATCACCAACGGCGCAAAGTCCGCCACCATCGACCTCACCGGGGCCAAGACCCTTGAAGACCTCTGCAATCGCGTCAAGGCCGCCAATGTCGGGGCCGTCGCCCGGATCAACGCCGATGGCACGGGCATCGACATCTGCAACGCCGTACAGGGCACCGCCATGTCGATTACCGAGAACGGCGGCACCACGGCCGCCGACTTGGGCATCCGCACCTTCTCGCCCACGACGCGCCTGGCCGACCTCAACGACGGGAGCGGCATCGGCGCCGTTGTCGGCAACGACATCGAGATCACGCGCAGCGACGGCACCAAGTTCCAGGTCGACCTCTCCTCCGCACAGACCGTCCAGGATGCCATGAGCGCGATCAATACCGCGTCCGGCGGGAACGTCAGCGCCACGTTCTCCACCACGGGCGCCGACGGGATCATCCTGACCGACACCGCCGGCGGTCCCGGGCCAATCTCCGTCGCCTCGATCAATGGTTCCAATGCCGCGGCCGGCCTCGGCCTCGACGGCACGGTCACGGGCAACACGGTCCTGACCGGGCGCGACGTGGGCGCGGTGCATACCGGCGGGATCTTCACCTCCCTGGCCAACTTGCGCGATGCCCTGGTTCACAACGACCAGAACGGGATCACCGCGGCGGCCGGAGAACTGCAGAACGACCTGAACCGGGTTGTCCTGGTCCGCGGGCAGGTCGGGGCGATGGCGCAAGAAGCCAGCAACCGGCAGACACAAATCCAGGACCAGAACGTGGCGACGCAGTCGCTGCTGTCCGGGCTCCAGGACACGGACTACAACGCGGCGATCACGAAGTTCCAGACGCTGCAGACCGCGTTGCAGGCCCAGCTCCAGACCACGGGCAAGGTGCTGAACCAGTCCCTGATGGATTTTCTGCAGTGAGACGGTCCTTCTGGAACGGGCTTTGCAACATGCTTTCTGCCGAGCCCGAGAGTCCAAATAGGACGTGAAAAGGGCAGGTGAAGCGCAAGAGTGGACGCCGCAAAGGCGCATTTTTGGCGCAGAACGGAATGCAGACGGTGGCGAAGCCCGGCGAAAGAGACGCCCGGATTCGACGGCCCGCGAGAGGCGGGCAGACCGATGCGAGTGGGATTCGGCGAACGATGGCCGAAAGCGAGGACACGGAAGCCGGGGAAGCCGGCTGGTTTCGATGCGGCGATGAGACGCCGGGCCGGGGCACAACGCCGCGAATGGAGTTCGCGGTCCAGAGCGGGACCGGGCCGGATTCATCCGGCGAGGTTCCCGCGGCGCAATCGGGTGCGGTGGAAACGTGTACCGGTTGTGCCTGAGAGAGCGAAGGATTCGCGCGCGGCCGGATGCCGCGAAACCGCCGGCGGAGTTGCCGGCGGGACAGGCAGATCGGATCGGATGCCACGGACCGGCGGCGATCCGGGAAATTGCACGTGGCCGCGACAGGATTCAGCGGCCGGTTACCAGGGCCAGGCGGGTTGAGCCGGGCCCCAGACAACGAAATGGAGTTCGTATGGACATCGAGACGACACGTTTTGGACGCATGGAGGTAAACGAGCAGCGCATCATCGTGTTCCCCAAGGGACTCCTTGGCTTTCCGGAACACACGCGCTTCGCGCTTATCCAGACCGGCGAGGAGAACTACTTCTTCTGGCTGCAGAGTCTGGACGAGTCCGCCCTTGCGTTCGTGGTCACGGACCCGGGGATCTTCTTCAAGGACTTCGAGTTCTCCCTCAAGGAGGAAACGCAGCAGGCGCTGCAAATGACCGACATGGGTTTCGCACAGGTTTTCGTCATCTGCAACAAGGTCGGGGAATGGCTCACGGGCAACCTTCAGGGCCCGCTGGTGATCAATGCCCAGAACCGCATCGGCGAGCAGATCGTCCTGAACGACAGGAAGTGGACGACCCGCCAGCCTCTGCTCCGCCTCGGGGCCGAGATGGCGCTGGCCAAGTCCGCATAAGACGTTTCAGTAGAACGATAGCCGCACCAGTGGCATCGCGCCGCAGCGTCAGACACGGATGTCTCCCGCCGGCGCGACGCGAATGGAATCGCGAGAACTCGGGCTCCTACAATCAGTTACAGGAGTCCGGTGCCCAGGAAGGAGCCGTTATGTTGGTGCTGTCCCGTCAGCGCGACGAGACGATCATGATCGGAGACGACATCGAGGTCACCGTGGTTGACATCCGTGGTGACAAGGTGCGTCTGGGGATCACAGCCCCCAAAGAGATCAGCGTCCATCGCAAGGAAGTGTACGACGCAATCCGCCGCGAAAACCGCGAGGCCGCCCAGGTGAAACCCGAGGATCTGTCGGGTATCGCCAAGCTGGCCCCGAAAACCGATACGACTACGAAGAAGGACGACAAGCAAAAGCAGCCCCAGGCGGAGTAGCCCGCCGGCCGGGAGACAAGGATGTCCTCAACTGCTCCCGATTTTGTCCAATGAACCAGAGGGTTCCCGGATGGGGAACCCGCGGCGGAGTGATTTCCGCCAAGCCATCAGCAATCATGGAGGATTGGTATGGCCCGAATCAACACGAACGTTGCCGCTTTGCAGGCCCAGTTGGGTCTGGCCAAAGCCCAGCAGTCCCTGAACAGCACTCTCCAACGCCTTTCCACCGGGTTGAAGATCAACAGCGGTGCGGACAATCCGGCGGGGCTCATCGCCAGCGAGGGGCTGCGCAGCGAGATGGCCGGCATCCAGCAGGGCATCGACAACTCCCAGCAGGCGGAGAATGTCATTGCCACCACGGAAGGCTCCCTGAACGAAGTCTCCTCGCTGCTGACCAACATCAAGCAGCTCGTCGTCCAGGCGGCCAACAGCGGCGCCATGTCCCAGGACGAGATCGACGCCAACCAACTGCAGATCGACTCCGCCATCGCCTCCATCACCCGCATCAGCAACACCTCGTCTTTCGCGGGCCTCAAGCTGCTCGACGGCAGCCTCGACTACGTCACCTCCGGCGTCGACACCACCCAGATCGATGCCCTCCACGTCCATTCGGCCAACTTCGGAACCCAGGCAACCATTCCCGTCAACGTCAACGTCATCACCTCGGCCCGCAACGCCGAACTCCAGTTCCAGACCAGTTCGATCACCAATTCGGTGAACCTGGCCGTCAGCGGCCCCGACGGCGTGACCAACCTCACCTTCGTCAGCGGCACCACCGCCTCCGCCATCGCCTACGCCGTCAACCAGGTCTCCGATTCCACCGGCGTCAAGGCCAAGTACATCAACGCCGGCAACGTCAATTCCGGCATTACCTTCTATTCCAGCACCTTCGGTTCCAAGTCCTACGTTTCGGTCGACGCCAAACGCGGCACCTTCAACACCGTCAACATGGCCAATGCCGCCGCGACCCGCGCCACCGGCGTGGACGCCGTCGCCACCGTCAACGGCGCCCTCACCGTCGCCGATGGCCTGCACATCATGCTCAATACCTCGACGCTGGACCTCGAACTCACCCTCAAGAACACCGTCGGCACCACGGCCACCAGCTTCACCGTCACCGGCGGCGGGTCCAAGTTCCAGCTTGGCCCGCAGGTCAATTCCGCCCAGCAGCTCTCGCTCGGCATCCAGTCCGTGGCCGCCACCAGCCTCGGCGACAGCGACGTGGGTTTCCTCTCGGACATTGTCTCGGGCGGGCCGGCGTCGCTCCGCAACGGCAGCATGACCGCGGCCTCGAACATCATCGAGCGGGCCATCAACCAGGTCGCGGTGCTGCGCGGGCGGCTGGGCGCGTTCCAGAAGAACACCCTGGACACCAACATCAACAGCCTGCAGACGGCTTTGGAGAACGTGACCCAGTCCGAGAGCAACATCCGCGACGCCGACTTCGCCGCGGAAACCTCGAACCTGACGCGGGCGCAGATCCTGACCCAGGCCGGCACCTCCGTGCTGGCGACGGCCAACTCCACGCCCCAGTCGGTGCTGAAGCTGCTCCAGTAATCGGCCGGACTCCTGAAGACTCATCCGCGCGGATGGCGCACCCCACGGCATCCGCGTTCTTCATGCGCTGGCGGGACGTGCAATGACCGCCTTCAGCCCCGCAGGGGCGCTATGATTTGGAACGATGCGCCGGCCCGCCCGTCACATGTTCAGGATCATCTGTGCGCTCTCGCTGCTCTTGTGCGTGGCCGCGTGCGCGCTGTGGGTGCGGAGCTACCGGTTGTCGGACCAGGTCTCCTGGCAGTCCAACCGTGGCTGGCGATCGGTCTATTCGGCGCGGGGGTACGTCGTGGTCAGCTTATATGTTGACGATCTCTCGGGCCGGCCCGCGGACTTCCACGGGGCCCAATACACGCGCGGCGACGTCGGCTGGCCGGGAAACTACCTGGTGTTTCTGGACCCCGATATTGGGGACACGCGCATCAGTTGGCAACGTGGTGGCTTTGCGTGGTACGAGATCCGCAAGCCCGGCGGAGGCATCCACCACGCCCTGGCGGTCGTCCCCTTCTGGTGCCTCGCGGCCGCCACGGCGGTGCTGCCGCTGGGGTACGCGACGATGCGGTGGCGTTCCCGCGTCCGCAATCGCCGGCGGAAGCGCCTGGGCCTGTGCGTTTCCTGCGGCTACGACCTTCGCGCCACGCCCGACCGATGTCCCGAGTGCGGGGCGGTGGACGAGGTGAAATGACGAAACTCGAATGTCGAATCAAGCGGCAAGCTCGAATGAGCAATGGCTTCACCGTGCGTGGGCAGGGCGGACCCGGCTGCGTTCCCTCGGATTCTGGCTACGTCCCGGGACAGTCCCGTTTGTGCCGTCCCTGCCAATGCGGTCGTGGATGCGGTTGGACGGCCTGTCCGCGCGCTATGATTTAGAGCGATGCGCCGGCCTGCCCGTCACATCTTCACGATCGCCCGTGCGCTGTCGCTGCTGCTGTGCGGGGCGGCGTGCGGGCTGTGGGTGCGGAGCTACTGGTTGTCGGATCGGCTCTCCTGGCCATCCGTCCGCGGCTGGCGATCGGTCTATTCGGCGCAGGGGTACGTCGTGGTCAGCTTGTATGTTGGCGATCTCTCGGGCCGGCCCGCGGACTTCTACGGGCCCAGGTATAAACGCGGCGACATCGGCTGGCCGGGGAACTACCTGCTGGATCTGGACCCCGATACTGGCGACACGCGCATCAGTTGGAAATGGGGCGGCTTTGCGTGGTACGAGATACGGAAGCCTGGCGGAGGCATCCGGCACGCGCAGGCGGTCGTCCCCTTCTGGTGCATTGGGATGGCCACGGCGCTGCCGCCGCTTGGATGGACGACCCTCCGGTGGCGGTCCCGCGTCCGCGTCCGCCGGCGGAAGAGGCTGGGCCTTTGCCCCGCCTGCGGCTACGACCTTCGGGCCACGCCCGGCCGCTGCCCGGAGTGCGGGGCGATGGGGGCGAAGTGAAAGGAGCGGAGACAATCAACGGCACCGCTTCGCTCGCCCCGTCAGAAGCATTCCGCGCGCATCACTTTTCCCGGCACTTCTCCAGCAGCTTCTCCAATTGCGCATGCCCTTCGTACGTCTGCGTCACAAACAGCTTCCCACCCACCATCCCGCACAGGCACTTCCCGCCGTTGTCCAACCACGTCTCGCGAAGCACCACCACCTTGATCAGATTCAGCAAATCCTCGATCGCCCGCTCTTCATCAATCGCCCCCTTCTTAGGCTCCGGCTGCACCGCCGCCAAACTGCGTTGAAAGCGAATCGAATCCACCAGGATATCCCGCACGTTGTACACGCGCAGCACATACGGCAACCGCTCCAGTGTCGTAATCGTGACGACCCCATCACCGTCGATAGAGGTCCACAGCCCCAAATTCGGCGATGCCTCCGACAACACGACATCCAGTACGCGCCGCGCGGGCAAGTCGTGCGCCTGCACGTTGACCGGAGCCGAAGCCTCCACGCCCGACGCCTCCAGTTCCTTCCACTCGACGAGAATATTCGCGCCCGTCTCTTTTCGAATATCCTCAATCACTTCCTTCAGCGGCCGATTCCGATAGTCGACCGCCTTCATGATCTTCGACAACGAATTTGCGACAACCGCGGGCCTGCTCGCCGGCCGCACCGGCAGGAAATTCTCGATCGGTTCCACGACCCCCGTGCCCCGATACAGCGCGCCTGCCCGAACCCACCAGGACCGAAACGCCACAATCCCGACCACGCCGAACAACAGCCCCGCAATCACGATCTTCTTCATGGCTTGTCTCCCTTCGTTGCATCGCCCCCGGCCGCGGTCGGTTGTCGTACAAAACGCAGCACGCTCAACACCCGTCGCTGTGATTCCTCCGTGCCGACAACCAGCAGCCGGCCTCCATAACAGTAACAATGCACCAGTGAGTCCGACCGAGTGTTCGGAGCAGACGCAACATCCGACACCATCTTGCTCAATTCCGTCGCCGCGAGATTGCAGCCCACAATGCGCCAACTTCTCTCATCCGGAATAATAGGGTCGAAGAGACCGGTCGAGGAATAGTACATCGTGGCGCATAATTGATCGTCCCGCTTCTCCAGCGGCGGCGCGAGATCGCTCACATCATACATCCGAATCAGCACCCCGGATTCGCCGGCCTTGCCGCCATCCGCGCCGCCACTCCAGCCCAGCCACACCACACATCCATACGCCAGCGTGATCGCTCCCCCGATCGCGCACGCCGGCAGCAACCACCGTCGCGTTGAGTCTGTTGCCGATTCAGTCTCCGCCACCTCACGTCCGCACTCCGGACACCGCACCGGCGTGGCCCGCAGGTCGTACCCGCACTGCACACATCGGCCCTGCCGTCGTCGTCGTCGCGCGCGTTGCCAACGATGCACGAACTTCAGCAGTGGAACACTGCCCAAGGCCAGCACCAGCCAATGCGGCACGACGGCCGACCCTTGCCACGCACCGGGCACATCGACGCCCTCAATCCACACCGAATTTGATAACGGCAGTTGGGGCCGCCGCCGGGTGGTGCAGCTCATCCGCCACCACCGATGCTCCACACCCGGGAAACTCGATCCACCCTCCCATCGAGAGACTTGCCGCAACCAGGTCCGTCCCATGCGCGGCTATCGGAAGGGCGTTGCCCTGCCCTTCCAAGACGCTCCACTCAACCAGGTCGCTCCCGGTCCAGTCCACCGTAAACGCGCGGTCCCTACCACAGGCCAGATTGCTGATCGAAATCCCCACCGCCCCTTTGGCCGACGAGATCGTCTGCACCCGGCCGCCCCACAGATAGGCGAATCCCACATCCGCCCGTCCATACGACCGCCACCACAACCCGCCCACCATGAGGCAGAACGCCAGCCAACACACCGGAAACTCCGATTTGCCCAACCTCTCCATCAGTTGGCTCCTTACGCGATGCGCAACAGCCAAGTCCAGCACGCCAACCTATCGTATCATTCCCCGAAGCAGTGTGAAACCCGCCGACACGCCGAGTCCGTAGGGTGGGCGTACCCGCCCACCGTTCGCGTGAATGGCGATGACGGCACCGAGGCGATGGTTGGGCCGAAGACGGTGGGCGGGTACGCCCGCCCTACATGACTTGTTGACCGGCACGCGCGGCCGGGCTAGCGTTTCCTGCCTGCGAGCGCGTCATCGTGACGGGCTCGCGGGTGGAATCGCAAACGGGCGAGGCGACACATGGGATACGACATCCGGCGCGAGCAAGTCAGCGGTTGTCCGCTTGCGGTGGTGCGCCGCCGGGCGAGCTTGCAGGAATTGTCCAAGGTCATTCCCGACGCCTGCGGCACGGTGTGGAACGCCGTGCGAGCGAAACATATCAAGGGCGCGGGCAGGCTTGTCGCGCTCTACCTGGATGATCAGATCAATCTCGAGGTGGGCGTCGAGTTGGATGCCCCGCTCGTCGACCAGGACGACATTTTCGCCTCCGCCACGCCCGCAGGCGCCGTGGCCACGGCGGTGCATTTCGGGCCATACGAACGTCTCCATGAGGCACACCGGGCGATTCGCCAGTGGTGTGTCAGTCACGATCTTGCCCTCGCGGGCCCCAACTGGGAAATTTACGGCCACTGGATGGACGCATGGAACAATAACCCGTCGGAAATCCGCACGGATGTCTACTATCTGCTGAAGGCGGACGGCTCGGCCGGTGCTGCTCGATGACGTCACAATGGCAGCCTTCTCGCGCTTTTCGACGCGCGCTGCCTCCGGCGGAGCAGGCCGAGGGCACCGAGACCCAGCAGGCCCAACGCGCCCGGCTCGGGAACCTCCACGTCCGACGCGGCCTGAAGCTCCATCTGGTTGGGCGCAATGCCGAAGAACCCAAGCGTCTGAAACGCGCCGCTCTCGTCAATGGAGGTATCCGGCTTGAGAATGGCTCCGGCCGGGAAATTGCCGAATTCGTCGTCCGAGTAGAAGTCGAACTTGTACGTGACCGTACCGTTGCCCGCGCCCACCGTGAAGAACTGGAGGACGTCGCTGAGTTTTTCGGTAACTGGATCCAGCATCCCGACCGAATCGGTCGTTCCTGCCGGAATGACCGCCGGTGCGTTTGCATTCCACTGGTACTCAAAAGTCAGGTGTTCCGGCAGCTCGACCACGGTGCCCGGCACGACGCCTGCGTTGACGTTCCCCACGCCGGGGATCAGGATCACGTTCCCCTCGGTGGTGTCGTCGATTTGCAGGGTTTCATTCGCGCCGGCCATCCCAGACAAGAGTGCGAGCCCAGCGCCCAGAACGCCGATCAGAACTGTAGTGAACCGTGTCATTGGAGGACCTCCGTTCCGTAAGAGCCGAGAATGAACTGCGCCCGCGGGGACCACACCCGCGAACGGCGTGTATTCCGTAGCCTATGCACGTGGTCATGCCCGGGTCAAAAGAAAATCCTGCTGCCCGCCACCTTGGGGCCGAGAATTCTTTACGCCTTGGCTGCCCAGGACTTACGTCGTCATAAGATACGTTGGTTGTTCCATGCGACCACAAGATGACACCATCGATCAGACTGCGGAATTGGCCTTTTGCCATCCATAATCGCAACGCCGGTCACGGGTTAGCTCGCATGCCATCTTCGGGTGTTGCGCGCCGGCGCTGCGCGCGCGGAAGAATTTCCATTTTTTTTCGGCGCACCTGTCCAGCGCCAAACCCACTTTCGCGCTGCGCAGCGCTGGGCGCCCGCGGCACCGGGCGCGCCGCGCGGCGGGAAATTCGGTGGGGCAACCCGAAACGCAACGACGTAAGGATGACCCTATG